>NZ_JAUBTO010000079.1:0-37265 GCF_036702495.1 Microcoleus sp. C2D2
TGCTTTATATTCTACCATGCTGTGCCTAGATTGTGAACCTTCTTTTTTGCTGTTACCCCGATTTATTGAGCGGATACATTTTTTTTATATCTTTCGTTCCCGGGTAAGGCCTGGGAATTTGTTTCTATTAGTCATTAGTCATTAGTCATTAGTCATCAGTCATTAGTCATTAGTCATTAGTCATCAGTCATCAGTCATCAGTCATTAGTCATTAGTCATCAGTCATCAGTCATCAGTAATCAATTATTGGAAATTGCGTGCTTCCGAGGCCGTACCTCGATTGGTTGATAAATGCTGTATCTGCTGTCGAGCCGTAATGAAAACTATATAATTTTCGAGCGGGCATAAAAAAATTTTCCTCTGAGGTGCGGCTGATGTTTCCAGTGTGGTTGCAGGCAGGATTTTGGGGTTTAGTAGGGGGTTGGGCCTTGCTACTGGGAGCGGCAGTGGGTTACTTTGTGAGCATTCCCCAGCGGGCGATCGCGACAATTATGGCTTTTGGCGCCGGTGTGCTGATGTCAGCGCTATCCTTTGAACTGATGGATGAAGCTTACAAGGGCGGCGGTTTCGACTCAACGGCGATCGGCTTTTTGGGGGGCGCTGCTGTCTACACAGCCGCCAATTGGTTTTTGAGCCAAAAGGGAGCAAAACACCGCAAGCGATCGGGCACTTTGCACCCAGCTAAAACAGAGTCAGGCGATGGGGGATTAGCCATCGCCCTCGGCGCGCTGTTAGACGGGATACCGGAGTCGATCGTCGTTGGCGTCAGCATGATTTCTGGAGGCGCTGTCAGTTGGGTGACAGTAGCGGCAATTTTCCTCTCCAACATTCCCGAAGGACTCTCCAGCGCCGCCGGCATGAAAAAAGCAGGGAGATCGATCGGTTACGTTTTTGGAGTTTGGGGCGCGATCGCAGTTATTTCCGGTATCGCAGCATTGTTAGGATATACGCTTTTTAGCCACTTTTCTGCGGAAGTAATAGCCGCTACTACCGCCGTAGCAGCCGGGGGTATTTTAGCAATGATCTCAGATACTATGATTCCCGAAGCATTCGAGGAAACTCACGATTTTGCTGGACTAATTACTGTCTGCGGGTTTTTAGCTGCTTTTGTACTCAGCAAGTTAGGGGAAAGATAATTGGGAATTAGCCATCAGTCATCACTAATGTATAATTGCGAATTGCTGAGAGTTATAGTGTTTTTGATATAGACACAGACGAATTTGATATGTTGCCAAGCTGTATCTGGCAACAAAAAAGCTTATAATCAAAACATTAAAGGGCGCAGCCTGTCAAGAGGTGTTGGAAAATTTATGGGTGTCAACATAGGGGATATCCTGCACGAAAGCTACAAAATTATCGCTTTGTTGGGACAGGGAGGGTTTGCTAGAACCTACACGGCTGCACAAATAAACAAACCTAATTATCCTCTGTGCGTTGTTAAGGAAATTCCTTTTCCCTCATCGAACGATCCGCGAGTCTTGGAGATGGGAAGGAAGCGATTTGACAGGGAAGCTAGCGCTTTGTGCCGTCTGGGGAGAAACTCGCGCATTCCCGAATTATTCGATCGCTTTGAAGCAAACGACCATTTTTATTATTTAGTTCAAGAATACGTTGAAGGACATCCGCTCAGTCAAGAACTCACTGCGGGCGATCGGTGGAATGAGAAAAAAACTGTTGCCTTTTTGCGGGAAGTTCTGGAAATATTAGAATCTGTCCACAAAGAAAATATTATTCACCGCGATATTACACCTGCTAACTTAATTCGGCGCGAAACAGATAAACAAATTGTTTTAATAGATTTTGGGGCGGTCAAAGAAATCAGCACTTTTACGGCTAACTCTACAGGTGAAATATTAACATCCCAGGCGATCGGCACCAGCGGTTATATGCCTGCCGAACAATACAAGCCGCAGTCTCTCCCGCAACCCTACAACGACATTTATGCTCTCGGAATCATCGCCATCCAAGCTCTCACCGGGCAACGTCCCACCACTCTGCCGCAAGACCCCGAAACTTGTGAAATTGTCTGGGATTACTCGACGCCCGATCGCCCTGCGGTACAAGTTAGCGACAAGCTCAAAAATATTTTAACCAAAATGGTGCGTTACCACTTTCAAGACCGCTACCAATCTGTGGATAAAGTTTTGCAAGACTTGGATTCGCTTCAATTGCCACCGCCACCGCCACCGCCACAACCACCGCCGCCACCGCCTGTAGGGGACTTTCGTTGGTTGCGGTTCGGAGTTGCGGGACTGGGCGCTGGATTGGCGATCGGACTTTTAATCCCCAGAATTTCCCCGCCGCGAATCCCCAGAATTCCCCCGGGACTAACCCTGCCTACACCCTCCGCCGATGGTGTAAGTTCCGGCGAAAAACTCCTAGTGCAACCCTTCGCCCCTTGGCCAAAACAAAGGGCAATCAATGAGTTTGCCGATGGAAATTATCCCGAAGCTTTAAAATTGCTCCAACAGTTTTGGAAAGAAGAGCGCAAAGATCCAGAAACTTTAATTTACATCAACAATGCTCTGCTGAAGGCAATAAATGCAGAATATTACACGATCGCAATTGTTGTTCCCATCCGCAGAAATCAGGACGGCAGCATCCTCGACGCAAATTTAGCCGAAGAACTGCTGCGCGGCATTGCTCAAGCACAAACCGAAGTTAATTTAGGTCTTCTCAAACCCAATGACAGCAGCAATAAAGATTTTCCCGGTCAAGGCTTTCTCCAACCCAAAGCTATTAAAGGAAAAGGTCTCAAAGTCATCATTGCCGATGACGGCAATATCGAATCCTACGCCAAGCAAAGGGCTAATTATCTGGTCGCTCAGCCCGATATTCTAGCAGTCATCGGACACTATACTAGCGACATGACTGTTAAAACAGTAGATATTTACAATGACAATAAATTGGTCGCCATTTCTCCGGGAAGCACAACAGAAGAACTGACGCGAAAACCTAGAAAATTTTTCTTTCGGACGGCTCCGACAACTAGCATAGAAGCTGAATCTTTAGTAAATCAACTGCTCATGGCCGGTGAGAAAAAAGCCACCGTATTTTACAATCCCAACAGTCCGTTCAGCGCTTCTTTGTGGGAAGAATTCAAAAAGCAATTTGAAGCCCAAGGAGGAGAGACTTTTAGAATCCGTAATTATTACGACTTATCTAAAAATAATTTTAAGGCCGAAGCAGCAATCACAGAAGTTGAGAAAGCCGGAAAAACAGCCTTAGTTCTCATTCCCGACGGTCAAGTCACTGATTCCCTGGAAAATGCGCTGGCAATGATTAAAGCTAACAACGATCGCAATTGGGTTGTCGGACCCTGGACGCTGTACGATCCGAGAACGTTAGAACTAGCAACACAGCTAAAGTCTGTTGAAAAACTGGGTATATCCGTGTTTTGGCATCCGTTAATAAGTTTTGACAAAAAATTTCCGCAAAATGTTGAAAAATTGTGGGGAGGCCCGGTCAATACTCGAGCGGCTTTAACCTACGATGCCGCCCGGACGCTGATTAAAGCCCTAGAAATGCAGCCCGAACCCAGCCGCGAAGGAATGCAAAAAACTTTAGCCGATCCCAACTTTAAAGCCGAAGGAGCTACGGGTATAATTGAGTTTGACTCGAAGACGGGAAATCGGAAAAATCCTCCTAAACTATTGGTGCATATTGTACCGTGTTCTAAAGAACAGTTTGGTTTCACCTTTGTACCGATCGAATTTCCCACAGCCGCAGCCGCAGGTTTAAAGTGCGAGTGAATTAATATTTTGTGCCATTCTCCACAAACCTGTAGGGGCGGGTTTTACGAAGTATAACTGCCTAAAATCAATAATCTCATAAACCCGCCCCCACCAGACGATAAAAACCTCGATAGATAATGGTGTAAGATGTGCGAGTGAATTGATATCTTGTGCCGAAGGCAGTAGTCGGCCAGAGCTTTAAACCCCACAGCCGACTATTGCGACAGGTGCAACATATCAATTTATTAGATATATTAACAAAAGCTAGTTTTTTTTTATAAGAATCCTTATGGCTATCAATCTCGATTCCCCAAAAAGTTCTAGCCTCAAACCAGAAGCCCAGAATATATCAGCACTCAAACAAGTCTTCCAGACAATTGATGCCGATAGCTGTCCGGGTTCCTATAACTTCCACATGCACACAGTCTACTCCGACGGGCGATTGCACCCACAGAAATTAATGGAAGAAGCAATAGCCATAGGTCTCAAAGGCTTAGCTATCACCGACCACCACTGCACCCAAGGCTACGTTCAAGCTCAACTTTGGCTGGATAATTGGAAATTAAACCATCCCGACAAAAATAGCGAAGCACCTAGTCTGTGGACAGGCGCTGAAATTAGTGCCGAATTGCTCAACAATGAGGTACACATTCTCGGTTATGGCTTCGATCCGCAACATCCCAGTATCAAACTATACTTGCGACGTGATACCGGTACTGAAAGTAGCGATAATTATCCAGCACCAATGGTAATTAAAGGTATTCAGGAAGCAGGAGGTTTAGCAGTTCTGGCCCATCCTTGCCGCTATCGATCGACCGCAGAGCAACTAATCCCAGAAGCAGCCCGTTTGGGCATTGACGGTGTAGAAATTTACTATGCTTACGGTAATCCCAATCCTTGGACACCGAGTCCCAAACAAACTGCTTTAGTCAAAGATTTAGCAAAAACTTATGGTTTGCTTGGAACTTGCGGAACCGACTCCCACGGGCTGAGTATTCTAGTCAAAATCTAAATATTTTGAAAATAACAAGTGCTTTATCCTGTCATTGCGAGCCTAAGCGTTAGGGGAGCCATCTCTTATGAAAGCAATCGCAATGACCCGAAAACAAGCAGTTCACCATGTCATATTATGTCCGCTAAAACGATCGCTATAAAATTGGTTCGTAGTGAAGACTGAAGTCCTTATAAAAATCCGAGGACTTCAGTCCTCACTACTTGCCTGATAACGGCTATAGCGGTTCGATCGCGTGGTGAGGTATGCCCACGGAGGCCACGGAGGCCACGGAGGCCACGGAGGCCACGGAGGCCGTGGGCACGTCGGAACATGTTACTGAGAAAGGCTATATTTTACTGGACTTGCTCTGATTGCGATCGCCAGAATTAGCTTTCGCGATCCAAAAGAAAGCAATCGCCAAAGCCGGTAATATTTTGGCAACTCCTAGAGACATTTCTCCCTAAAAACCAGTGGCCATTCTACCGTTCGGGGAACAACTGACAGGCCCTGTTAGTTGGCTGATTTGCCCAATCCAAGCGAGAATTCCCAAATCGATCCATCCAACCTTCCAAATAAGCGCGATTAGCCTTCATTTCCTCTGGATCGGAGGTATTCATGGGATGAGGTGCTAAACCCAAAATAGTCGCCGTCGTCACGCAAAACATCGACTTCTGAAAACTCTGGCAAATTTGCACCCGCAGATCGTCTTCACCCCGACAGCTACTGCGATAAACTTCGTGCAAATAATCCGGCAGAAAATGCCGCATATCTTGCATCAATTGAGTTGGCGGAATCCCTGCACCTCCGATCGGTAAAGGGTCAGCAAACAAAGCCCCGTAGGCAAATTCTCTTTGTTCTTCCGGGATTTGATGAGCTTGAGCATTGTATGAAACTGTGCCAAAAAACGCAGTACCCCGAAAGAAAACAGCCTCTACATAAGGCACGGCTACATCTGGTAAAAATGTCAAATTAGCCGTCGCTGGCAGGATATCGTAGACTTGAGGGCCAATCTTGACGCTGTAGGTAATCGGTAGGCTGGCCGCGGCGACTAAACCGGCTTTGACAAAATCAACTACATCAGAAATAGACTTAGTTTCCCCTCGATCGTAGGAATCCGATAAGTCCATGAACAAATCGCTCATTACCCGCCAAAACTGACCGAGACCGGTGTAGTAAGCCAGCATCCGCACTTGTTCCGGCAAAAAATCAGGAAATGCTTTGTGGAGTCCCTGCATGAAAAAATTACCTTTCAATTTAGCCGCGATCGCCTTTTCGGCCAAACTGCTAAATTCCGGAGAATCCACATAAGTGTCCAAACCGCCGCCGCCGTGCCAAAGCATTGTTCTCATGCAATACTCAGCATACTCAAAATTAATGCGATCGTGCCACCAATAGCGAATTAATTTCGGCAGCGTCACCTCTCCATTGAAATATTTAAAAAACGGAAAAAGCACTAAAAACTGTTCTTCAGCGATGTAGTTGAGATTGCGGGAGTAGGCATCGAGAACCACACCGTAACTTTTGAGAATGCCGACTACTTCTAGTACATTTTCCGCCGATTCGGGAAGCAAAGCTTTGCCTGATTCCAAGATTTCAATGTATGCGGCTAGGGGATGGGCAGACGGTTTTAATACTGTGCTTTTCATCGGGATTCAGCCTGAATTTAATAACTGTTTTTTTACTGTTGAAAGCTCTGCTATTATATCATTTTTGGCAATACAGGCTACCTAAACACACAAATATTTACTTTATTTCGATGTAAAAATACATACCCTACTGGACGCAATCTAGATCGAAGAAAGCAGGTTTTTTACGGTTTTTGCGGGGTGCGCTTGTTTGTAGTGAGTAGGACCATCCTCAGAAGTTTAGGATGACTTGCATTCCTCACTACAAACGAATTGGATTGCGGTCGAGCGACCAGAAGTCCTATCAGTCTAAGTTATGAGCAATCACTTTAACTTGGGGTGGCACATTAGCTACCATTCCGATCGCAGTTTTCTCGCTCAAAGCAACTAAAACACCCGGCTGCACTCCCATGATTGTGATAATTATTGCTAAAATCAGCGAAGGAATGCGATCGCGCCAGCGGACTTGAGGCAAATTTACCACCAAATCCGAAAGGCGGCCGAAAAAGGCGCGGTTGACCATAAGTAAAAAGTAAACTGAAGTTAAACCAGTGCCGATCATGCAGAGGAAAGTTTGCACGGGAAACACTGGCAAACTGCCCCGAAACATCAAAAATTCAGCAATAAATCCAGCCAAACCCGGAATGCCGGCACTTGCCATCACCCCGACGATCATTAAACTGCCAATCATCGGCAAACCGCGATCGGGATTGAACAAACCTTTGAGGACATCGATGTTGCGGGTGCCGGATTTTTTGTAAACAACGCCGACACTCAAAAATAGCAGCGCCGAAATTAAACCGTGGCTAACCATTTGTAAAACAGTTCCCAGCATACTAATCGGAGTAGCTGCGGCGCTAGCTAACAGAATGTAGCCCATGTGAGCGATCGAACTGTAAGCTACAATTTTTTTCATATCTTTTTGGGCGATCGCGCAACTCGCCCCGTAAAGCACACTCACCACCGCCCAACTCGCCAAAATCGGCGCCGCCACCGCCCACGCATCCGGAAACAAACCCAAACCAAAGCGCAGCATCCCATAAGTTCCCAGCTTCAAAAGCACCCCAGCCAGCAGCACCGAAACCGGCGTCGAAGCTTCTACGTGAGCATCCGGCAACCAAGTATGAAAAGGCACCAAAGGAATCTTAATGCCAAAAGCCAGCAACACCCCTGCAAGCAAAACAATTTGCCTTACCAAAGGCAATGGCAATCCTCCTTGCAAATGCGAGGCGCCCGCTGCACCAACCATATCGAAACTAGAAGCACCGCTGAGCCAAACCACCCCCAAGAAAGAAGCCAGCAGCACAATGCCGGAAAATGCAGTATAGATTAAAAACTTAGTAGCAGCATAACCCCGGCGCTCCCCTCCCCAAATCGCAATTAACAGGTAAAGCGGAATCAATTCTACCTCAAAAAACAGGAAAAACAGCAGCAAATTTTGAGATAAAAAAGCCCCCGTTACGCCCCCCGTAATTAACAGCATCAAAGAATAATAAAGTCGAGGTCTGCGGATCGACTCATCCGTAGCGTAAATAGCGACCCCTGTCAGCAGAGTATTTAAAATTACCAAAGGCAGAGACAAACCATCAACGCCGAGATTGTAATTCAATCCCAAAGCATCTATCCAAGGAACGAATTGCGAAAACTGCAACTGACTCGTACTGGCATCAAACTGAGCTGCCAAAATCACCGAGAGAATAAAAGTTATGCCCGCAATGGCGATCGCGACATTCCGCACTATTTTAGAACCGATCGCACCCGGCCAGAACCCAATTAGGGCTGCCGCCAAGATTGGTATCCAGATTAAAGCACTGAGCATCAATTAAAACTTTCCTTTGTTACAGAGTTTTTAGAACTATATTTAACATTAACGCAAAGCAACCGCATAAAAAAGCGTCCGGCTGACTTTATTGTTAACATAGATTCAAACGTCTCTGGAATCCTCCTATGACCTCAAGTCTTACAGATCGAGAAGATTTGCAAATTAAATCCGGTTCTCCTTCCACCCGCCTAACAGTTGCCGACTTAGAACAACTGCAAGGTATACTCTGCGAAGCGCATCTAGACTACCAATTAGAACTCGTAGACGGGAAGATTATCATTATGGGCCCATCAGACATTGTATCGAGCGAAATTGGACTTGAGTTTGGCAGTCTTTTGCGTAACTGGGTCAAACCCCGCAAACTCGGACGAGTTTTTGAGTCCAGCGGCGGGTTTATCCTCCCCAATTCCGATCTGAGAGCTCCCGATGTTTCCTTTGTGACAGCCGTGAGCCTCAAACAAAGTAAAAGGTATTTTGCCGAACTCGTTCCCGACCTAGTTGTAGAAATCAAATCTCAGTCCGATCGCCTCAAACCCCTGCGAGAAAAAATTCAATCATTTATCGAACTCGGAGCAAAAGTAGGAATATTAATCGACCCAGACAAGCGCACAGTAACAATTTACACTCCGACAGCCGAGCCAGTTGTATTGAGAGACAGCGACACGATTTCAATTCCCGAACTTTTGCCCGGTTGGGAAATTGCGGTGACCGAATTGTGGCCCATCGACTTTGAGTAAAAAGAGATAAAAAAGCAGACAAACCCAGAATAAAATCATCTGCGTTCATCTGCGTACATCCGCCCTCATCTGCGGTTTAAAATTAAATAACATCAGCCAAAAAGCAGACAAACCCCAAAAAAATCATCTGCCAACCTCTGCGGTTTAAAACTGCCAAACAACCAACGCCACCAACACAGCAACCCCCGTCGCAATAGTCAACACATAAAACTGCGACTGACCGGTGCCGCTGTACTTCAACCCTTCGCCGCTGAAAATTGTAGCAAAACCAAACAAATTCACCGCCCCGTCCACCAGATACTTGTCAGTCCAAGCGCTGATTTTAGAAATAGAAGCCACAGCCCAAACCACAGTCAGGCGGTAAATTCGATCGATATAAAAATCGTAAGCCAACAAATCCTGTACCGCCGGAACCGGCAGCCGTACCGGTCGAGGTAACACCCCGTACCAATAAATCGCCACCCCAACCGCAACGCCAATCAACCCAGATAACATTAACAGCGGAATATCGAGAGTCTTCAACAGCAAATTTAAAGCATCAAAATCCCCCGTTTGCGCCCAAGGGCCAGTCCAACTAATTAACAATTGCCACTCCTGCAACATCCAAGGCACCAACAGCGCCATCACGGTCAAAATTACCATCGGCAAAGCCATCGGCCAACCGACTTCTGGAGCTCTGCGAGTTTTCGGCTGCGGTTTTCCGACAAACACTAAACCGAATATGCGAGTTAAATTTAGCGCCGTCAAACCATTAACCAAAAGCAACACAATTACCAGCCACAAAGGCACAGTCCAAAAACCGTTGAGCCAGCGCCGCATCGTCCAAAAGTTGCCCATAGGCAACAGCGCTACCATCCCCGCAGCGCCTACTAAATAAGCCGTAGTCGTGGCAGGCATCTTCGACCACAACCCACCCATTTCAGTTAAATCTTGACTGTTAGTTGTGGCAATAACTGAGCCTATGCTCATGAATAATAGGCCCTTGGCGATCGAGTGCGCGAACAGCAACAGCAAAGCAATGTCAACGTGATTTTGCCCCACCGCGATAAACACCAAACCCAAAGAAGCGCTGGTAGAATGCGATAATGCTCTTTTGATGTCGATTTGGGCGATCGCCACCAAGGAAGCGCCAACAGCAGTGACCGCACCCAAAACCACCAGCACCCCATCAGTCACCGGCGACAGCGCTAAAACAGGCTGAAGTTTAATCAAAACATAAGCCCCACCGCCCACAACTACCGTATTCCGCATAATCGAAGCCGGGTTGGGCCCTTCCATCGCCTCGTCGAGCCACAAATGGAACGGAAATTGAGCGCACTTGGCCGTAGGTGCGGCAATTAAAGCCAAACCTAAAAGAGTCGCCACTACGGGAGACAAAGTTGCGGTTTCCGCCCATTTTTCCAAGTCGGAAAAATTCAAACTTCCCGCTAAAGTTGAAAGTGTCACTACTCCCATCAGCAGCAGCACATCTCCTATACGCTTGGTTAAAAACGCATCGCGAGCGGCTGTTACTACCAGGGGTTGAGCGTACCAAAACCCGACCAGCAAGTAAGTTGAAAGCGTCAGCATTTCCAACAAAGCGTAAGTTAGAAGCAGCGAGTCGCTAATGGCAATGCCGCTAATTGCCGCTTCAAAAAAACCGAGCAGCCCAAAAAATCGAGCTAGCGCCCAGTCTTTTTCCATGTAGCCAAGAGCGTAAATTTGTGCTAGCAAACTCAGAAGTGTAACTAACTCCATTGCTCCGACGCTGACCGTGGAGATTTCTATGGCAAAAGACAAATCTAAATCTGCTGCTTGCACCCAGTGGACCAGCAACTGTTGGGGCGGTCGATCCCAAGTCGCTGTAAAAATAACTGACCCGTGTATGAAAGCCAACACACTCATCAACAAATTGAAGTAAGCCGCCGGTCTGGGCCCGGTTCTGCGAACTGTTCCTGTAGACCACGGCAAAGTTAAAATTGCGCCTATTAAGCCATATAAAGGTACCCACCAACAGGCTTGCAGGAGAAATTGAGTCATAAAAATACTCGGTAAGTGGGAAACGAGTGTCACAAAGAGTGCTGACAGGGAAACGACGCGAGCGGTTTCAACCGCCGTGAATCTTGTCATTACCGCGCAAAGGATTGCTAAATTCGGTGTAATGAATGTGATGTATTTTCACTCTTGACAATTACTATCTCAAACTTCGCAATCCGCTCACGCATAATGTTTGCTCTTTTATGAGCCTAATTGAGACGGGTTATGTTAGCTTGCCCCGCGAGTTAATGGTCGGTACTCGATCTAGGACACTGATTTAACCCAATAAGTCTGTTTCATCCTAAATTTCGCAATTCAAGGAACTAGCTGAGCATCCCTTGGTAGGTCTTTAACTGTTACCGTTAACGTAGTACGCAGGTACACCTCTGGTCAACTCGGGTTTAAGTCAAAGGCCCGAAGCGAGCGTGTCTTTAGACCTGGGTTGTTGACTTAATCTATCCCTTAAACTTGAAATTACCGCCTGCCTTTATACAAAAAACAGTCGCGGGCGATCGCCCGATACCCAAAAACTTTGACTAAACCCGATCGTATAGTTCCGGCAAAATAATTTGCACCCAAGATTCACTATACATTAAAGCATCAAAACTGAGAATTCTCTCAATAGAAATTTACAGGCGCAGCCGGCTCGGCGCTCAAAGAAAAAAATGCCGGCTCATCAGCTAAGACTGCCTTTTTTGGCCATTTCCCCGCGATCCCCATTTTTGAAATCCCCAATTTTCCCGGCACCGCTCGCCTCCGGCTTCACATACCGAACTCTACTTTATCAGTATTGTTACTTACTCTAATCCCCGATCGGCGCCCACATCTACTCCTCTCAATATTAACTTTATTAAATAAATATTAAATTATTTTAAGTAACATAAAAAATTTTAATTTTTGTTATTAAACATTATGATGTTAGTTTATATTGTCAAGGTGGACAGCTTCCCCTATTCTTAAAGGATAGGAAGCTTTACACTGCATTACTAAATAATGTGGGCCTCCCCGTCCAAATTTTTAGATTTCTCAAAGATTTGTAACGGTAATTTCACTAATCCTCAAAGGAGATTCAAAAATGTCAATTGCCGTGGGAATGATTGAGACGAAAGGTTTTCCCGCTGTTGTGGAAGCTGCCGACGCTATGGTCAAAGCTGCCCGCGTTACCCTCGTGGGCTATGAAAAAATCGGCAGCGCCCGCGTTACCGTAATTGTGCGCGGCAACGTGTCGGAAGTCCAAGCCTCAGTGGCAGCCGGCGTGGAATCCGTCAAGCGGGTGAACGGCGGAGAAGTCGTGTCTACCCACATCATCGCTCGCCCCCACGAAAACCTAGAATACGTTCTGCCGATTCGATATACAGAAGCAGTAGAACAGTTCCGAGGCTACTAAGTTCTTAGCGCACGGAAATTTTGTTTGACGAAAATTAGTGCGCTGTCAAAAATTAACTGTTTAGTTCCCCAAATATTCAATCAGGAGTAAAACCAATGGCAATTGCAGTCGGCATGATCGAAACCTTAGGCTTCCCCGCAGTTGTAGAAGCTGCTGACGCGATGGTCAAAGCAGCCCGCGTCACCTTGGTAGGCTACGAAAAAATCGGTAGCGCTCGCGTTACAGTCATTGTCAGAGGAGATGTCTCCGAAGTGCAAGCCTCAGTCGCTGCGGGAGTAGAGTCAGTGAAGCGCGTTAACGGCGGACAAGTGATGTCCACCCACATTATCGCCCGCCCTCACGAAAACTTAGAGTACGTGCTGCCGATTCGCTACACCGAAGCTGTAGAACAGTTCCGCGAAGGCGTGAGCGGCATTCGCCCTCTCAACAGATCGTAAGATAGGCCGTCATGCAATAGGGCATTAGGTAATTAAAAATTAAAAATTAAAAATCGCGATGTTTTTGATTTAGCATTTTTAATTTTTAATTGAGGTGGGCATGGGATATTGGTTATTAGTCATGAGTCATGAGTCATTAGTCATTAGTCATTAGTCATTAGTCATTAGTCATTAGTTACTAGACGGATAACTCTAAACGGCAGACAGCGGACTGAGCAAAGCTAATAAAAAAAAAGACAAGTGACAGTGTAAAAATGACAGTTACCAATTACCTATAACCTATTACCTAAAATGCAAATGGCAAAAGTTCTCGGCACAGTTGTCAGTACCCAAAAAGAGCCGACGCTGAGAGGATCGAAATTTCTACTGCTGCAATTCATCGATGAGGAAGGTTCCCCAGTTCCCGGATATGAGGTAGCGGCTGACTGTGTGGGTGCTGGTGTCGATGAATGGGTTTTAGTGACCCGAGGCAGCGCAGCCCGGATCGCGCCCGGGAGCGAAAACCGTCCGATCGATGCTCTGGTAGTAGGCATTATAGATACTGTCAATGTAGAAAACCGCCTCATTTACAGTAAAAAAGACGACCCGTACCGCTAGTTGCAACCGTTAGCAGTTAGCAGTTAGTGGAAAAATAACTAACAACTACCAACTAACAACTAACAACTAACAACTAACAAAAAGATTTTTCAGCTTAGGAGAACTTAATTTATGGCAGTCCGCAACGTTGCGGCTCCCCCGACGCCTTGGTCGAAAAACTTGGCTGAGCCGAAAATTCACGATACCGCGTTCGTACATTCCTTTTCTAACATTATTGGGGATGTGCATATCGGTTCTAATGTGATGATTGCCCCCGGGACATCTATCCGCGCCGATGAAGGCACTCCTTTTTATATCGGAGAAGGAAGCAACATTCAAGACGGAGTAGTGATTCACGGCCTAGAAAAAGGCCGAGTCACAGGAGACGACGACAAATCCTATTCTGTGTGGGTGGGGAAAAATACTTCCCTCACCCACATGAGTTTAATTCACGGCCCTGCCTACGTGGGCGACGACTGCTTTATCGGCTTTCGCTCTACGGTGTTCAATGCCAGAGTGGGCAAGGGCTGCATTGTCATGATGCACGTACTAATTAAAGATGTGGAGATTCCCGAAGGTAAGTACGTACCTTCGGGAGCCATCATCACTAATCAGAAGCAAGCCGATCGCTTGCCTGACGTTCTAGATTCTGACGTTCAATTTGCGACCCATGTCATCGGCATCAATGACGCTCTGAGAACGGGTTATCGCTGCGCTGAGAACATCGCCTGTCTAGCACCAATTCGCAACGAACAAACTAAAAACCCAAATATGACTCAAACCAAATATTCTACCCATGCCGGCACCCAATTGAGTTCAACTCTTGCCGATAGCATCCGCAATTTACTAGCTCAAGGATACAGCGTGGGAGCCGAACACGCCGACGTGCGACACTTCCGGACCGGTTCTTGGCGCACTTGCGGCCCGATTTCCTCAAAGCGCGACTCTGAAGTAATCGCGGCTTTGTCAGCTTGCATGGCTCAGCACCAAGGAGAATACGTCCGCTTGATCGGGATTGACACCAAAGCCAAGCGCCGCGTACTAGAAGAAATCGTCCAAAGACCGGGAGACAACGGCTCTAACGGTTCTAACGGTGTGAAAACTCACCAATCTAACGGTAAAGTTGCACAACAAGCTTCACACCACAATAGCGGTTCCGTGTCAAGCGGAAAATTGAGTGCCGAAACAGTGGCTCAGGTTCGCGGCTTGCTAGCTCAAGGCTACAAGGTGGGGACGGAACACGCCGACGCGCGCCGCTTCCGCACCAGTTCTTGGCAAAGCGGGGCTTCGCTGCAAGTCAGAAACGAATCTGAGGCGATCGCCGCTTTGGAAGCTGTGATGAATCAGTACCCGGGCGAGTACGTGCGCTTGATCGGGATTGACCCGAAAGCTAAGCGGCGCGTGGTTGAAGAAATTATTCAGCGTCCCGACGGCCCGGTTGCTCAATCGGCTAAGCCCGCAGCAACATCTAAGCCAGCAGGAACATCGGGATACAAAGCCACGACGACTGGTTCGGCGCCCAGCAGCGGAATGTTGACCGGCAAGACGATCGACCAAATCCGCAACCTGCTTTCCCAAGGCTACAAAATTGGCACGGAACACGCCGATGCGCGCCGTTTCCGCACCGGTTCTTGGAGCAGTTGCGCCTCGATCGCATCCAACCGCGAATCCGAAGTGATTTCGGCTCTCGAAAGCTGTCTCAAACAACACAGCGGCGAGTACGTCCGCTTGCTTGGCATCGACTCCAAGGCGAAGCGCCGCGTACTCGAAGAGATTATCCAACGACCTTAAGAAGCTAGGTAATTAGCTTGTTTCTCCCGTTAAGTCCTCGCTTGCGGGCCCCACGGGAGAAACCCCAGCGGATTGAAGTTGGATTTGAGATAGTTAAAAAGCTCGATAGAGAAATGTTGGTCAAAATCTAGAATCTTCTGAAACTTTCTAGAAAACCTTAAAGCATCAAACTTCTGTGCATTAGTAAATTATCGTTTCTTAGATTGACATGATTAAATTTATCAGTCGAGAAAACCCATAATTTAAATTCATTTTATCGAAAAAAATAACTCGTTTCATGGTGAAGTTGAATGTATTTATCGCCACTGCAATTAAGTAGCAACTCTCAAATTTTGATGAGTGGCGATGTAGTTGTGAATGAGGGTGCGGCGATCGCCCCTGGAGTAATCCTGCAAGCAGAGCCGGGCAGCCGGATCTCGATCGCTGCGGGTGCGTGTATCGGCATGGGAGTTATCCTTCACGCCCGTGAAGGTACTCTGGAAATCGGGGCGGGCGTTATTCTGGGTGCAGGGGTGCTGGTGGTAGGTGCCGGAACGATCGGGACAAATGCTTGTATTGGGGCCGGGACAACACTGATCGATCCTTGTATCGACCAAATGCAAATTGTGCCAGCAGGTTCTCTAATCGGAGATACCAGCCGCCAAGCCTCCGCAGAAGCAACCGCAGCAGCGCCAACAGCAGCGCCAACATCACCAGAAACCCCCGAAACCACTACGCCACCAGTCGCTCCACCGATCGAGCCGCCGAACCCCGCCCAAACACCTCCTCAAACGGCGCCGGAGACGGCCGCAGATGCGCCGGAATCCACCGCCGCCGAGCCGCCCCAACCAGGCGAGACGCCAACTATTCTGTACGGCCAAGCTCACATCAATCGGCTGCTGGGGACGCTGTTTCCGCACCGACAAGCTTTTAATCGATCGGAGGAAAACGGTCAAACTCTATCGGGCGGTTCCGGGTAGCCCTCATTTCCGCAAAAGGCAGCTATGCTGAAGGCAGAAAGATCAAATATAAATAGGTAATCTCATATTATATTGGTAGCTCAGCAATTTGTAAGACCTTGCAGCAGCAATCAGTGTCTTGTAGCTCGTGCAGTCTGTCGAATCATCTGAGAAACTAAAACTATCAACAAATTTTTATTTTGGGAAGTTTCTAAAGGTAATAGAAGATGGACGGACAAACAGATCGTAACAGTCACCAAGAGCGATCGCAGCGCCAGGAATACTTCAAAGACACAGCTTTGGGTTTGGTATCGACCAAAAGTTTTCCGGCAATTGTCGGGACTGCTGACATGATGCTGAAGTCGGCAGGGGTGATTTTGGTAGGATACGAAAAAATTGGTTCCGGTCACTGTACGGCGATCGTCCGCGGCAGAATTTCGGATGTGCGTTTGGCTGTGGAAGCGGGAGCTCAAACAGCCGAACAGTTCGGGCAGTTTGTTTCTAAGTTGGTGATTCCTAGACCTTTGGCTAATTTGGAAGTGGTTTTGCCGATCGGCTTTCGGCTGACTGAACTTTCCGAAAGTGGCAATTATTCTCGCCTTAGCAATCAGGCGATCGGTTTGCTCGAAACCCGGGGATTTCCGGCAATGGTCGGCGCTTGCGATGCTATGCTCAAATCTGCAGACGTACACTTGGCAGCTTACGAGAAAATTGGCGCCGGTTTGTGCACGGCAATTATTCGCGGTGCAGTTGCAGATGTAGCAGTAGCCGTAGAAGCCGGGATGTACGAAGCTGAGCGAATTGGCGAGTTGAACGCGGTGATGGTAATTCCGAGGCCTTTGGAAGATTTGGAACAAACTTTACCGCTGGCGAGTTGCTGGATCGAGCAGCGTACACCTGTAATGATGCCCGTGTCGGTTAAGGAAAAGGAAAAAGAATTGATCGAACTTCCAGATTTGGAGAAATTGACTGTTTATGTGGAAGAGGAAATCAATCGGTAACTGCTAATTGGGAATTCGTATTTGATAATTGGACAATCAAAGCTGCTGTGCCAACATAGCCAAATCTTTTTTGTTCGCGACTTTTGATTGTGAAATACTGTTTTTAATAGAAATAAACGTCGGTGGAAGTTACTCCTGGGCGAGCCGGGCCTGGGCTTTCAAATACTTGCACCCGAACAGCAGAGTTTTTCTGCCGGAGGTGCGTGTAGCGCCAAGAGTCATCTAAGATGATGATGCCACCCTGTTTAATTTGAGTTTCGGCGAGCGCAAAGCAAATAGGGCGCCGGTTATACTTTGACTGGTCCTCGAGTCCGTCTATTAAAATCACGTCGGCTTCTGTGTCTCGAAGAGATTGCACGTAGGGGGAGTTCTCGAAGTCAGGCGTTTGTGATAAATCGCACTCTACTAACTGTAAGTTGACGTTGGTCACAGACTTCGCTTGGAGTTTGGTCTGGACTAGCGAGTACCAAAGTGGGTCGTGTTCGGTGCTAGTCACGCGGGCAACTCGCGAAGCAAAAAACAGCGTCGAACCCCCGGAACCGTATTCGTAAACTGTCATGTCCGGTTTCAAGTATCCGTCGAGGAAGTCGATCGCGGCGTAGGAAATCCAGGGAAGTTCTATCTCCAGCGGGGAACTGCGATCTGGTGCGCGATCGCGCAGGTAGCGGGGAATGTACTCTGGATGCGTTGCAAAATTGCCAGCCAGACGCAGTAATTTACTTGCTATAGTTCCGTCCATCTTTCTCTATTGCTGTTTGGATACTACCATCCCAATATAAGGCAGGCAACGGATACTGGTCTTTAAAATCGGGTAACAAAAATTTGTACCTATCTTGCGGAAAATACTGAGTTAATCTTTCTCATGAAGATATAAAGTTTACTTTTTTGGAGTGCGTACAACTTTGTACCTAGTTGCTGTCTCAAGCTTACTTTTCCGCTCGATCCGAACCCAGCCGCATCAAGAGACACAGAACACCAACTAAAACTAGACTTTTGAGATCGAGTCGATCGGGTAAACAATCGAACTGACTACTTAAATCCAGGCAAGGTGCAGACTCTTTCAACAGGATTTAAATACGGTTAAAATAAAGCAAAAATCCTGTTTAGGGTAGATTGCCCGGAAGCAGTCAAGAGTTACCATGAGGGCAGGGGGGCGATCTTTCAACAGATTAACGGCCCTCGAGCAAAGGAATCAAGCCCCAGAATCAAGCAGTTCTGAAAGTTGACCTATGAACCTCAAACAAGTTTACAAGCGCGGTTTGGACAGCGCTAAGGAAGGAAACTATGAAGCGGCGATCGACGATTTCGATCGCATACTGCAAGTCAATCCCGCCGATGCCAAAGCCTATAACAATCGCGGCTTGGTTTACTATTACATGAAAGACTACCAGAAAGCCATGGCAGACCTCAGCCAAGCGCTAGATATCAATCCTAATTTTTTCGAGGCCTACCTGAATCGAGGCAATGCTTGGCGCCATCTCGGAGAACACGAAAAAGCCATTGACGATCTCAACTGCGCTTTAGCAAGTAAGCCTGACAGCCACGCTATCTACAACAACCGAGGACTCGTACTTGCTAATTTAGGATATTACGAAGAAGCAATAGAAGACTACAATCGAGCTCTCTCTCTCAATTCCCACAATTATAAAACCTATTACAACCGGGGGCGCGCTTACTACCTTTTGGGAGAAAAAGAGGCAGCAACGGAAAACTTTAACGAAACGCTGCGGTTGAATCCTAGATATATCAAAGCTTACATAAATCGCGGTCTCTCTTATCACCAATTAGGAGACAATACGCAGGCGATCGCCGATTACAACACAGCACTCGGCATCGATCCACAAAATGTTTATGCGTATTATAACAGAGGTTGCGTTCGCTATAAATTAAAACAAATGCAGCTTGCAATTGAAGACTTTGACAAAGCAGTGGAACTCGATCCGAACCATGTTAAAGCTTATCTCAACCGGGGTTTAGCGCTGTATAAACTCGGAGATGTTACGGCGGCAAATAAGGATTTTTACCTCGGAATGTGCATTAATGCTGAAGCTTATTTATACTACCAAGCCCAGCGCTGCACGCCGGATATTAATTCGTACTTTAAAGAAGCGCCGCAGGTGAGACTTAATAATGCTGTAGAATACTACAACACAACATTATATACCATGTCAACTTGCTTAAGTTCGCCAGCATTAAACTCGAACTGGAATCAAGAAGATTTGGAGAACAGAGACTCGATTATCTGTGAAGGTGAATTTATTAATGATTGATTTAGTCAGCAGTCAGTAGTCATTAGTCATTAGTCTTATTGTATAAATCTTTGAGCGACAGGGAAACTCCAGATGCAACGGAGAGGCATTTAAAGATACTTTGTGAATGTATGCAATTCAAGTCTAATGAGTCAGCAGTCATTACTCATTCGTCATTAAGGAATGAGAATTAAATAACCTGCAATTTTGATTTTTCTTGTGGGACGGGCGAGACGCCCGTCTATAAGGGACGGGCGAGACGCCCGTCTATAAGGGACGGGCGAGACGCCCGTCTATAAGGGACGGGCGAGACGCCCATCCCACAGGCTTATGCAAATTATTTAATTCACGATCCTAAGTAGGTCATCGGAAAAAAACAATATCTCAGAAACCCGGTTTCTTCGTATATTTATCGTGAGTCGTCGCAAAATCTCGTAGAAACCGGGTTTCTAGCGCCCTGCGCAAGCCCCGAGAGATTTTTAACGCTGATTGGGTAGGATAAAAATTAAAGTCCTTACTGCCACAAAACAGCAAGGACTATAATCATTTATTCCTGAGTTTTAAGGACTAAAGTCCTTACTACACACGTTAAATACTTGCCATCACTTCGCGCGCTGCAGCCAAAGTTCTCTCGACATCTTCCTCAGTATGAGCCAAAGAAGTAAATCCCGCCTCAAACTGCGAAGGAGCAAGATAAATTCCGTGCTCCAACATTCCCCGATGAAAGCGGCTGAACTTCGTCAAATCCGACTTCTTCGCATGATCGTAATTGTGAACTGGGCCCGCCGCAAAAAACAAGCCAAACATCCCGCTAATTTGCCCGCCACAAGCCGCGTGTCCGGCTTCCTTAGCAATTTTTAGCAATCCCTCGGACAGTTTTTTGGTAATCTTATCCAACTGTTCGTAAGTCCCGGGTTTTTGCAACAATTCCAAAGTCTTAATCCCAGCAGTCATCGCCAAAGGATTTCCCGAAAGCGTACCCGCTTGATACATCGGCCCAGCAGGAGCCACCATCCCCATAATATCGCGCCGTCCGCCGTAAGCTCCCACCGGCAAACCGCCGCCAATAACTTTACCCAAAGTTGTCAAATCCGGGGTAACGCCGAATTTTTGCTGAGCTCCACCGTAGGCGATGCGGAAACCGGTCATTACTTCATCAAACACCAACAAAGCACCGTTATCTTTGGTAATTTCCCGCAAACCTTCGAGAAAACCTGCATCGGGTACAATAAATCCGGCATTCCCCACCACTGGTTCGAGAATTACCCCTGCTATCTCGCCCGGATTTTCGGCAAATAAAGCTTTTACTGCTTCTAAGTCATTGTAGGGAGCGTTGAGGGTGTTGGCGGTAACGGATTTCGGCACGCCCGGGGAGTCGGGAAGGCCCAGAGTTGCCACGCCGGAACCTGCTTTTACCAAGAACATATCGGCGTGCCCGTGATAGCAGCCTTCAAATTTAATCAGTTTATCGCGTCCGGTGAAAGCTCGCATTAGCCGCAAAACGGCCATACAGGCTTCGGTGCCGGAATTGACAAATCGCACCATTTCAATGCTGGGAACGGCATCGATGACCATTTCTGCCAGCACGTTTTCCAACAGCGACGGTGCCCCGAAACTCGTACCTTTTTCTAAAGATTCGTGCAGGGCTTTGATGACTTCTGGGTGGGCGTGGCCGCAGATAGCCGGACCCCAAGTGCCTACGTAGTCGATGTATTGGTTTTCGTCAACATCCCAAACATAGGCTCCTTTTACCCTGTCAAAGACGATGGGCTGTCCGCCTACGGATTTGAAGGCGCGGACCGGGGAACTGACGCCACCAGGCATCAACTTCTGGGCAGCGGCAAAAATTTCTTCTGATTTGGTGGTTTTCAAGGTTGTGGAAACCAATGTTTTCTCCTTAGTTAACGTCTGTTGTTGGTAGGATACTTTTATAGCGACTTCAGGATAAGGGTTAGGTCGATTCAAGGAAACTATGTTAATAGATTTTAGGGTACAAACCAATGAGTAGCAATAGCAGCTTGGGTTTTTCGGGCTTTGTCGCACTAGCTCCGTGAAGCGAAGCTATCCCGTAGGGAATCGCCCTAAAGTGTAATTTTTTGTAAAAGAGTTCTTGACAATTTGTCCATCACTTCCTCAATCTCCTCTCTTCTCTTCCTCTGCGTCCTCTGCGTTCTCTGCGGTTAATAAAAAAAAATCTCCCACAGGAAAGCCTCAATCAATATTACAAAGTTGAAATAAAATTATGTCTACTACTGATTTATCGAGTTTGAGCCGATCGATCCCAATTGAAAAGATCCGTTACGACGATCGCGGTTTAGTGCCGGCGATCGTCCAAGATTATTTGGACGGTACAGTGTTGATGATGGCATGGATGAGTCGGGAGTCGCTGCAAAAAACGCTCTCTACCGGGCAAACTTGGTTCTGGAGTCGTTCTCGTTCCGAATTGTGGCCCAAAGGCGCGACTTCGGGACACGTTCAAAATGTCAAAGGCCTGCGTTACGACTGCGATAGTGATGCTTTGCTGGTGACTGTCGAACAAGTCGGAGATATTGCTTGTCACACGGGAGAAAGAAGTTGTTTTCACCAAGTTGATGGGGAAATTCAACCGCCGCCGGGGGATATGTTATCTCAATTATTTGCGGTAATTTGCGATCGGCGCGACAATCCTAACGAAACTTCTTATACTTGCAAATTGTTCGAGGGCGGCGACAACAAGATTCTCAAGAAAATTGGCGAAGAGTCGGCGGAAGTTGTAATGGCTTGCAAAGATGACGACAAAGACGGGATTGCTGGGGAAGTTGCGGATTTATTTTATCACGCTTTGGTTGCTTTGGCTCACCATCAAGTTGATTTGAGAGCAGTTTACCGCAAATTGGACGATCGACGAAAATAATTGGGAATTGGGAATTGGGCATTGGGCATTGGGCATTGGGCATCGATAATTGGTAATTGATAATTGCCCTTCTGGACGCACTCCGACTCCTCGAAACCGGGTTTCGATTTCGCTCAACCAGCAGGTTTTTTACCGAATCTGCTGGCTGGAACCAAGTATTTTCGCCCATCAACCCAGTTTTTGAGCCCCCCAGGCGTAAGCCCTGTCTAATTGAGGGGTTTAACCAAGTGAGTCCTGGACGCACTCCCACGCTCAGAAACCGGGTTTTTTACCAAGTCTGCGATGCTCAAACGCGTCTTTTCGTAAAAAAACCCGGTTTCTAGGCCCCCATGCGTACTCGTGCGTAAGTCCTATCTAGGTTAGCACTGCTTAAGCGGAAACAGTATCAATTCCTGCCAATTGCAGATAGTATCGCGACTTTCTTTAGAAGGTAAAAGTTGTGCGCAGGACTCCCACCCCTACTGTGTCATTATCCTTAGTTCCTTCAGGATTGAACAGCACAAAAGCTCCGGGTGTAATGCTGATATTATCGTTGACTCTGAAGCGGTAATAAGCTTCTAAATGGTAAGGAGTTGCTCTGTTTTGCTGAAAGCGAGCACCGCCACTTACTGAATCGCGTTCGAGTGGCTGTCCAAACAGAATACCTGCATTATTGCCCTGTGCGAACAAATCTCGGAAATGGAAACCTACCATCCAACTGGTGAAAGTTGTAGAAGCATTGCTTCTTTCAGCGTCAGCAACTATCCAACCTCCATAGGTAGAAATAGCAATTTTCGGAGAAAACCGCCAAGTTGCGGTACCGCCAAAGGAATTGAGCCTCACGCCACCGTTAACAGGTTCTCTATCCGATCCCAAAATAGAACCCAAATCGGCATCACCTAATCCTGTAGCAAGAATATTCAATTTGTGGCGACTGTAAGCGTAATTTAAACCTATGTCGATACTGGTGGTAGGTTTAATAGTTAACTGCGCCGCAGCCACCGTACTTCCCTCAAATGCACCTGCTCCTAAAGGCGTGGCTGGAAAGCCTAAATCAGCGGGCAAGGCGGCATTTACACTGCCGTACAAAGCTGTGAGATTGAGCTTGCGGGAAATGTTCCAAATAAACCCGCCTGCTGATGCCAAACCCCTGCCTGAAGTGCCACCGGATACGCGGACTACAGGGTTATAACCTGCAAACCTAGAGACGGCTTCTTGCCCTTCTCCAGCAAAGGGAGTAATAGCTTGAAAAGCGTCAGAAGTTTCTGCTTTCGGACCGGCAAATAAAGTGATACTATTAGAAACTGGAAAGACGTAAAGCAGCTTGTAAAGTTCAACAGTATTGGCGTCAACGCTAGATAGAGTCTCAGGATTAATTCCTGGGAATTGCGGTTCAAAACTCAGCTTTGCCTGACTGTCGGACAAAGCACTAAATGCCCCTGTTGACAAACCTAAATTAGGGCCGAAGCTGCGAATGTTGTAAGCTTGCAAGCCAGTTATTAGGGTATCTTTGCCTGTAAAACTGGTCAGCAGATTCAAGCGCACTCGGTAGTTTAAGACTGTCTGAGTATCGCTGTTATTGTTTTTGGTAGTATCGGCAACGCTAAAAATTGCTTCGCCACTGAGTTTAGTTGTTGTCGAAAATTGATTGGCTTCTATTGAGGCGGCACGGGCTTCTAAAGTATCTAATCGACCCCGCAAAGTGGCTAGTTCGGCTGCAAATTCGTCTTGCAATCTTTGCAGTGCGGCTAAGTCTTCTTTCGTCGCTAAGTTGGCTGTACCTGCTCTAATTACCTCACTAACCTTATCCAAGCAAGCATTTAAACCGGCTGCAAATTCGTAGCGAGTCATTGCCCGATTGCCTCGGAATGTGCCGTCTGGATATCCTGCTATACAGCCGTATCTTTCTACTAGAGATTGCAGGGCTTGAAATGCCCAGTCCGTCGGGCGCACGTCGGAGAGTTGAGATACAGATGTTACTTGTTGTAGTTCGATCGACTCCTCGGTTTCGCTGTTGGTTGCTGCGGGTTCTAAGGAACTGCTATTTTCGATTTGGGCCAACTTTTGGGCAGTAGAAGTTTCTGTTGGTACTGGTGCAGATGTGCCTGTTTGGGCAATAGCTGGTGCGGCTGGGTTTTGGGCAGGAATGACTGATGTTTCTGCCGTAAATTCTGCTGGTGTCTGCTGGTTTTGGGAAGGGGTAACAGATATTTCTTTTGTAACTGAGGCTGGCTCTGAGTTGGCTGGTTTTTCAGCTATTTTTAATGAGTTTTCCGGCGTATTTTCTGCGGTAAATGTTTCTGTTTGTCGCGGATTGAGTTGAGGGTTCTCTTGCGGGAGAGGGGCGAGTTCCTTGGCTGTTGAGACGGGGCGATCGCCCGTGTTTTCAACTTCCACCGCATCGGCGGGTTTTAATTCATCTATTCCCGGAATTTTGACCTGATTGTCAACACTACTTGTATTGAGGCTGATTTCACTCTCTAATTCTTTCAATTTTTCAGTACCTAATGTCTGTTTCTCAGGGACAACAGGCATCGCTGCCAATGGTAGAGAACCGACAAGTAGATAAACTAAACCTATTCCGCTGGCACTAAATAGTAAATGCGCTTTCATTACAACTCCTCACCAAATAAATTGTAAAATTGCTCTTACGTTTCGAGAATTATAAATCTCTTTGGCATCGACAAACACAAAGTTTTTAATTAAAAATTATTATATTTTTCATAAGATATAGTAGAAAAACCTATCACAACACAAATATTTAGGCAACTATTTTTTTAACATTCGATCGAGCCTCTGTAAAAAAAAGGTACGATCCACTATCACAAAACAGGTATTTAGGCAACTATTTTTTTAACATTCGATCGAGCTTTTGCAAAATAACAATAGCAGCGCCGACACTCAAAGCCAAACCCAACCAAAAATTATCCGCCACCCATTTACCTCTATCCAAAGCCAAACCGCCCAGCGGCGGCCCGATTAAATAGCCGATCGCCCAACACTGAGAATTAACTGCTAAATACACGCCCCGCAAAGACTCTGGGGCTAAATCCACCACCAAAGCAGAAGCAAAAGGCGTATAAGCAACAGTCGCAACCGACAAAAAGCTCAAGCCTAAAACAGCTAAAAATAGATTGCCAGTTGCAGCCTGGCCCGTCAAGCCGATCGCGATAAATCCCATTCCCCACAGCAGCGCAGAAATCATCAAAGCTTTCGGATGGGAAAACCGCCTCAAAGCTTTAACAACCGGCAGTTGCAAAGCCACAGTTAAAAACGTGCTAAAAGCAAACAAAACCGTAATTGTACCCGTTGAAAAGCCTGTTCGCGTTCCCACCGCGACAAACTTGCTAAAGTACAGCGGCATGGTGGTTTGGATTTGGGAAATATATAATGTGAACAGAGTATTTACTACAGCATAAACTAGAAGACTTCGATCGCTCAGCGCCACCATCCAGCCATTTTCCAGATTTTTGCTGCCTCTATCCGCTGAATTAGCTGGTTTGTAGGTTTCGGCGATCGCGATCGCAACTACCGCAAACAGCACTAAAAACGAGATACCATCAATAATAAAGAGCGATCGATAATTACCCGTGACCGCAATCAAGAAACCCCCCAAAATAATCCCAACTTGCAAACCTAAATTATCAGCCAGCCGCGTCAAAGCAAAAGCTTCCTGTCGCTGTTCGCCCTCGGTTAAATCCGCCACCATCGTCTCGGTTGGAGGCCAATACAAACCCACACCCAAACCCATCAGTAAATTGCCCGCAATTAAGCCGGGGAAATCATTAGTCGCCGCCAGTATAAAAGAAGCCGCAGCCGAAATAATTGCCGCCAGCAATAAAGTTCGCCGCCTTCCCCAAAATTTGGAATCGCAAAAAGAACCGCCCAAAATTCTGCCGAATATTCCCGAAACTGAACCGCTACCCAAACCAATCCCAACAGCAGTAGCAGATAAGCCCACGCGATCGACAAAAAATATCGGCGCGTAAAATAAAGTAAAACCGGTGCCGCTTTGGGAGAGGAATCTGCCGGCGGCAAGAATCCAGACTTGAGGGGGAAGACGGGGCAACCAAGAGGATAATTGGAGTTTAGGCATTAAAGTTAAATGAGGAGTTAGTTCGCGATCGCAGACACCCGGGTTTTTTATGAAAAAAATACGTTAGGGTCTTTAATCGCGGTCAAAAACCGATGTCTTTAGTCGCAGTGCGTCCAGGACTGTGAGTAATTATTAATTTATTCCCTACTTTTTGAGGATTACTATTATGAGTTAACGGACGTGATGACAAACATAAGTGAGCTTAACAATTATTTAGGGTCTGTTACAAAAAAGTTACCATTAATTTAAAAATACTTAACACAATTTGAGAAAAAAGTTAGTTAAACTCTAGAAAAGGCAGAAAAAAATTTTAGAGGGTCGAATTAGAATGACAGCTATTACAACATCGAGAGTGGAATCAATCAAACCCCGCTGGCAAGCAATTGTCATGGTTGCCTTAATTTTCTGGCTCAGCGGTAGCCTGATTTTGGATCTAGTAATTATGCCCAGTCTCTACGTATCTGGCATGACGACATCTCCCGAGTTTGCAACGGCCGGAAATTTAATGTTCTGGGGATTCAACCGCGTTGAGTTAATCTGTGCGGGTCTGGTGGCAACGGGTGTGATGGTTTTGAGCAATTTAGTCGGTGACTTCGGCAAGCGCAGCCGCACAGCAATCATATTATCATTGGTACTTCTGGCGATCGCCCTGATTGACACCTACGCCCTGACGCCCCAAATGAGCGGCTTGGGAATGCACCTAAATCTGTTCGCTGACGCAGCAGAAGTACCCGCCGGGATGGATCAACTGCACCAAGGGTATTTTGGCTTGGAAGCGCTGAAGTTGGCCCTCGCCGGTACGCTGCTGGGCTGGTGCTACCAAAACCAAGTTTAATCGACACAAGGCTCAGAGGTGGAGTTGAGAAAAAACTCAACCTGCCGCGGCGGGGGGCGTGAATTCACGCCCCCCGCTAATTTTTTAAATTTTAGCGATCGCAAACACCGGATTTGATATTCATCCGCGTTAATCTGTGTTTATCTGCCTGTATCTGCGGTTAAAAAAAGATAATTTCTGAACCGCAGATGAGAATGGATTGACGCTGATTCACGCAGATAAAGTGAAGATAGAGCGGAATAATATAGACTGAGGGCACGCCCTACTCGGATGCTTCCGGTAAATCTGCTTTTGGCCACAGCAGGCGCAAGCCCATCACCGCAAATCCGATCGCTGCGATCGCCTTTACCAGTCGCTCCGGCAATATCTCTGCCGTGCCTTGCCCAACTAAAACGCCGATTAAACTCGCCAGCAGCAGCGCCGACGCCGTACCGAAAAATACAGCCCGCGGCGAGTTACAACTACTGCCCAGGGCGATCGCAGCTAATTGACTTTTGTCTCCCAATTCTGATAAAAAAACTGTAATAAAACTTAGTCCCAAAAGTTGCCAGTCCATGTTTTTTTAGTTCTTAGTTAGCTATTGTAGAAATCTAGGACTTACCGACAGGCAGACAATTAACCCAGCACTTCCCACAGCAGAACCGCCGAAATCGCCAGCAAAATCACTCCAGCAGCTCTCTCCAAAGTTCTCGGAGCAATCCGACTAGCCAGCCACCTTCCCAGCAACACTCCCAGCAAACTCGTTGCTATCAAAGCCGCACTCGCACCGGCAAACACAATCCCAGGATTCCGAGATTCAGCCGTCATCAGCAAAATTGCGAGCTGAGTTTTGTCTCCAATTTCAGCAAAAAAAATAGTAGCAAAAGTCGAGGCAAAAATTGCCCAGTGGTTCGACCTCAGTTTCTCTTCTTCCTGACAAATATCGGGATTTGCACTCACTGAAATTTCAGTCGGCTCCGGGGTTAAATCAGCACAAATCTTAGAAACCTCTTTTATTTGTAGTTGTACCTGTTGTGGCAAATCGTAATTGAGGTTTACTGAGTCAGAAGCAGACAAGCTTGGCGGAACAGAATCAAGTTTCACGGGCAATGAGTGCTAAACGCTATTTATTTTTGACTTGTACTTTTGATTTTAACTTTCTCTGTGCCTGCTTTTACCAAACCAGGGTCATCTTTTTTGCCGGAGATTTCAGCAACTGATTCCTGAAACAACTCGCGGTACCCCAAAAATGGATACAAGCCCCCTGATTTATCTGTCGAGTCAATCAAAAATCTAAAATCTAAAATCTAAAATTGACTGACTGACTGGTTCATGTACCGTAAGTTCGATCGCCCGCATCTCCCAAACCAGGTACAATAAAGCCCTGTTCGTTCACGATTTCGTCGATCGTTGCCGTGTAAATAATCAAACCCGGGTACTCTGCACTCAGCCTCTTCAAAGCGGGAGGAGCAGCCACCGCAGAGATAATCCGAATCAAGCTCGGGTCAATCCCCCGTGCAGTCAATTCCTGCATTGTCGCCAGAATCGTGCCGCCAGTCGCCAGCATCGGCTCGCTAATTATCACCCGCGTTTCCGGGTTAAACTGCGCCGGCAACTTGTTCAAATAACAAGTCGGTTCCAGCGTCTCCTCATTCCTTGCCATGCCGAGGTGGTAAACCGACGCCAGCGGCACAACCGTCTGAATTCCTTCGAGCAGTGCCAAACCCGCCCGCAAAATCGGTACCACAACTAACGGAGCTTCCGGGTTGATAAAAGTCGCCGGACATTCTGCCAAAGGCGTCTGCACCGTTGTGTCCACTGTCGGCAGCCACTCTCTAATTGCCTCGTAAGCCAGCCACCTTCCCAATTCTGTCATCGCAGAACGAAAAAGTACCGACGGGGTGGCGGCGTCGCGGGCGACAGCCAGCCAGTGTTTAATTAACGGATGCGGGGGAACGTAAACGCGCAGTTGCAGGGACATTAGAAAATTGGGAAGATTGCTAGGTTTGAGGGATTTTATGCGGTGCGGTCGATCGTCTTCGAGGGCTTCGCCAACGGGCGATCGATCGCTCTGTGCAACTTATCACATCCTTGAGGGCGCATACAAGCCAGAGAGTCAGAATCGACCGAATAGCACCATTTTCAAGATTCCGTCGCGGGTTCAAACCCGAGCTTCACAGAGCCCATTCCTCTAAAGACGACTCCACAGCAACCAAATAAACCTCAACTTGAGTTTTTTCTTGAGTCCTTTTCAAAGGACTTCAGCTTTAGGCAGGGGTTTAAACCTTTGCCAGACTGCCCTCCGGCCGGAGCCTTGCGACCACAAACCGTCCCTTACAACCCATTTGCCCATCGACCTTCATCAGCTTATTGAAATATTTTTTTAATAGTATTGACATTAATTAGCAACAAGGCTATAGTAATTTTCAGTGTTCTCCTCTCAAAGGATCTGCAGACGGGGGCAGTCGGCAATGGTAGACTGTTCCCGCATTTTTTTTGAAGCAGGGGCATCGGGCATCGGCCAAAGAGGGCATCGGCCAAAGAGGGCATTGCCGAACTTCGGTCTTCCTGACATCCGTTACATCCGCTACATAGTCCGTTGCCGAACTTCTTGCTTCGGGGGCGATCGACTGTAAAATCATAGAAATATTAAGATTTTTCAGCTAATGTCAGCTCCTACCCAATCCCAGTTATTTTCTCCCAACTCCCGCCCTACACAGCAAGAGTTTGATGTGATTGTCATCGGTTCCGGCATTGGTGGACTCGTGACAGCCACCCAGCTAGCGGCTAAGAAAGCCAAAGTTTTAGTGCTCGAAAGCTATACAATTCCGGGGGGTAGCGCTGGATATTTCGATCGAGAAGGCTACCGATTCGATGTCGGCGCCTCCATGATTTTTGGCTTCGGACAGCGCGGCACCACCAACCTCCTCACCCGCGCCCTGAAAGCAGTCAACGTCACCTTAGAAACGATTCCCGACCCCGTACAGCTTCACTATCACTTACCCAGCGGCTTGGAACTTGAAGTTCCCCAAGCTTATGATAAATACTTGCAAGAATTAACAGACAGGTTCCCTCACGAACGCGAAGGAATCCACAAATTTTACGGCGAATGCTGGAAAGTCTTTAACTGCCTCAACGCGATGGAATTGCTATCCCTAGAAGAACCCGGATATCTGGTTCGAGTCTTTTTTCAGAATCCTTTAGCCTGTTTGGGATTAGTAAAATATCTGCCTCAAAATACTGGCGACATTGCGCGGCGCTACATCAAAGACCCTACTTTGCTGAAATTTATCGACATGGAATGCTACTACTGGTCTGTAGTACCCGCAGACTTGACGCCGATGATTAACGCCGGAATGGTATTTTCCGACAGACATTACGGCGGCATCAATTATCCCAAAGGCGGAGTCGGTCAAATCGCCCAAAAATTAGTAGAAGGATTAGAAAAATGCGGCGGGAAAATTCAATACAAAGCTAAGGCGAAAAAAATTATTACAGAAAACGGCCGCGCTGTCGGAGTCGAGCTAGCAACCGGCGAAGTTTACCGGGCAAAACGGATAGTTTCTAACGCCACGCGGTGGGATACTTTTGAGAAATTGCTGCCGACAGAAGAGATGCCCGCTAGCGAAAAGAAATGGCAGCAGCGCTATCAAAAAGCCCCCAGTTTCTTGAGTTTGCATTTGGGAGTGGAAGCAAGCGTAATCCCTGCGGGTAGTGCCTGCCACCACATTTTGTTAGAAGATTGGGACAAAATGGAAGCGCCCGAGGGAACTGTTTTGGTGTCAATTCCGACCGTGCTCGACCCGGATTTAGCTCCCGCAGGATATCACATCGTTCACGCTTTTACGTCGAGTTGGATGGAAGAGTGGGAAGGACTTTCGCAGCAGGAATACGAGGATAAAAAGGAAGAGGCGGCAGGGAGAATTATTGAAAGATTAGAAAAGATTTTTCCCGGTTTAGATGCTGGTTTGGATTATATGGAAGTTGGGACGGCGCGCTCTCACCGCCGCTTTTTGGGGCGCGAAGACGGAACTTACGGGCCGATTCCGCGACTCAAGCTAATGGGTTTGTTGGGAATGCCGTTTAATCGAACTTCTATGCCTGGTTTGTATTGTGTCGGCGACAGTACCTTTCCCGGACAGGGTTTAAATGCGGTGGCGTTTTCTGGGTTTGCTTGCGCGCACCGAATAGCCGTTGATTTGGGTTTTTAGGTATTCAGCATTTATAGTCTTGGGCGCACTCCGACTCCTCGAAACCGGGTTTTTTACGCCCGCGTGCGGGTTCGGGCGAAATTTTTTAGTAAAAAAACCCGGTTTCTGGACCCCCATGCGCCATATCGTTTCCGGTTGCATGGGAATGATAAAGTCAAGGTCAATAATTCCACATTCCCCGACTCCCGAGTCCCCACTCCCAACGGACTATCATTCCGGTGTAACCGGAATTGATATCAGTGCTAATTTAAACCCAAAAAGTTGTTTGGACACCCTACAAAAAAGACTAAAAACCCGGTTTCTGGGGAGAAACCGGGTTTTTAAGAAAATTGGCGTTTTCCATTCTTTTAAGGAGTTTACTGGTCGTAGCTGCCGCCGACGCCGATTTGGGTATTGTAGATTTTGGCCGCAGTGATGGTCATATCTTCCATTGATGCGCCGGATACGTCAGCGGTGTTAATGATGGCGGCGGTCAGATTTGCCCGATCGAGGTCTGCGTAATTTAAACTGGCATTAGTCAGGAAAACTGCCGTTAAGTTAGCACCGGTCAAGTTAGCACCCGTCAAATCAGCGCCTTCGAGGTTGGCATTAGATAGGTTTGCTCCTCGTAAATTTGCTTCTCTCAAATCAGCACCAATTAAATGAGAGCCCCTTAAATCTGCTCCGGCCAAGTCGCACTGAAAACATTGCCCGGTTGACAATAACTGTTTGACGTGAGCCGGATTTTCAGCGCGAGCCGGACCTGCCAAGAGTAGGGGGGTAATTAAAAAAGTAGCGGCTAATAGATGGCGTTTCATAATCTCTTTTCTTCACCCGACTGTGTGTTTAAGTTCTTCTGTTTATATCTACAATCTTACCACTGTTGTTTTCGCCAGTTGCGATCGAATTCACAGCTTGGCTGTGACCTCGATTGCCAACGACTGCGCCACAGATGGTCTCGAAAAGCTCGCAAAACTTTATTTCGCAAAACTTAACACTGCCGAACTTAATACAGTGCTTTTTTGTAGTAACCTTTTCTATGTTAGCTAGTTCAGCCAACAAATGTGTATTTCTGAAGAGGGATCTCAGAAACCCAGGTCTAAAGACACGCTCGCGACCAAGCGAGCAATTCCCGCAAGCCGTTTTGATGGGCCTAACACTTTGTAAACGGAGGTCTACGTTTTTTGAGTCACGACACCCGCTTGATGCGTAGCTAGTTTCCTGCTCAGTCATTTGCAATTAAACAGTTCTCAGGTCACGCCCTACAGTGTTGCAAGTCTAAAAAGCTCTTTAAACATTGGTAAAGCTAAAATTACTCCCCAAGGTAGGGTATGAGAGCGAGCAAACATTATACGATCGCCGATTGTGAGCTGTGAAGCAGTAATTGTCAGGAGTGAAAGTACATTACATTCATTACACCGAATCAAACAATTCCCTGGCGCGGTAAGGGAAAGATTCACGGCGATTGAAACCGCCCGCGCCGTTTCCCACGAGCGGGCTAAAGCCGCCTTCGGAACCCACTTACCGAATTTTTTTATGATTAGCGATGCGATCGATGATTTTAGCCGGTAATTTGAGCGCAAAAAGTTCACCAAAAATACATTATTTTTAATAAAGCTGTCAAAGAACAGAAAATTTAACTTAAAATAAAGAGAAGCCTATAACTTTAGAGGTAGAGGGGGAGCCGTGACCGGCCCGCTCCCCAGCCAAAGATCGGGGTGCACTTTTAACAAAAATTTTAATTACGTCTCACCAGCACTGAAAAAATCTACCTAGTGCTTGGAAAGCAGCGCTTTTTTTGGAATGTCGCAGAATCAACGCGATCGCAAAAATAAATTAAATATGCTCAAAAACGATTCCTCCAAGTATCTGCCAACCTTAGATCAAGTAATTGACCACTACCCCTTGACAGTTGCGCCCGATACCCCACTAGCAGAAGTAATTACCCTGATGGGCCAACGGCGCCCAAGTTGCTCTTTAAACGCAGACATTCCACCAACCGATATCTACCAGCAACTAACAGAAATCGCAAACCCCCCTACCTCAAGCGCGTGCAGAGACGCGGCAGGTATCTGCGTCTTTGTCGTGGAAAAATCCCTCGAAAAATTCTCCTCGCACTCTGCTCAAAATTCTCAATTGCAAGGAATCTTTACCGAGAGGGATCTTGTCGATTTGATTGCCTCGGGCAAAAACTTAAAAGGTGTCACGATCGCAGAAGTCATGAGGCAGCCTGCAGCAAGTCTGGTAAAATCCGAGACTCAAGACCTTTTTAGCGCCATAATTCTGCTGCGCCAACGAAGAATTAACCATTTGCCAGTATTGGAGAGTGACGGTCAACTCTTAGGAATAATTACGCCGGAAAGCATTCGCCAAGCCATGCTGCAACCGGCAAATATCTTAAAAATGCGCAGCGTGAAAGAAGTAATGACCGCACAAGTCATTCAAGCGCCTCGCTCCGCGTCAGTTATCAGTTTAGCCGAGTTGATGGCGCAGCACCGCGTTAGCTGCGTGGTAATTACGGAATCAACAGAATTATCGATGAATTTGTCGTTCCCAATTCCAGTAGGTATAGTCACAGAACGGGATATTGTGGAATTTCAAGCTTTAGATATAGATTTGTCGCAAACCCTCGCCGAAACTGTGATGAGTACCCCCTTATTTAGTCTCAAGCAAGAAGACTCGCTGTGGGTAGCTCATCAGGAAATGCAGCAGCGTTTAGTCCGCAGGTTGGTAGTAACGGGGGAACAGGGAGAACTCCTGGGAATAGTCACTCAAACCAACTTACTGCGCGTACTTGACCCGATGGAAATGTCCGCGGTGATCGATGTTCTGCACAATTCAGTGGCCCAACGGAGTAGCGAATTGCAAAAAGCGATCGCATCACTCAGCTTGACTAACGCCACACTAGAAAGCGAAATCGCTACCCGCGTCCAGGCCGAGGTGCGGCTGCAACTGCTAGAATCTGCCGTAGTTAACGCTAACGACGCGATCGTGATTATGGATGCGGGACACAGCGATATCTCCGATCCCAGCATCATCTATGCCAACGAAGCTTTTACCCAAATGACGGGCTACCTACCCGAAGAAATCATCGGACAAACCCCCAGTTGCTTGCGCGGTCCAGAAACCGACCCGGCCCAGGTTGCTAAAATTCGCCGTGCTTTCTCTCGCCGAGAACCCCTACGCCTGGAATTGATTAACTACCGCAAGGACGGTTCAACTTATTGGGTGGAACTCAACAGCGTACCCATTGCCGACACATCCGGGAACGTTACCCACTGGGTGTCGGTGCAGCGGGATATTAGCGATCGCAAGCGCATGGAACAAGCATTTTTTGAAGAAAAAGAACTCGCTCAGGTTACTCTACAATCGATCGGCGATGCCGTAATCGCGACAGACGCCGGCGGCTACATTTCCACCCTCAATCCAGTTGCCGAAGAACTCACGGGTTGGTCTACCTCGGAAGCTAAAGGTTTGCCCCTCGCCAGCGTGCTGAGAATAGTTGACGAAACTACCAGGCAGCAGGCCGAAAATATCGCCGAAATCGCTTTGTGCGAAGGTCGCATTGTTGACCAAGGGCACAACAGCTTGCTGATTGCCCGCAACAACCGCGAATTTGCCATCGACCACTGCGTCGCCCCCATCCACGCCAGCAGCGGCAAAATTGTCGGGGCCGTCGTTGTGTTCCGAGATGTCACCCAAGTGCGAACTCAAGCGCGGCAACTCACCTGGCAGGCAACTCATGACCCCCTGACGCAATTAGTCAACCGCCGCGAATTTGAGTACCAGCTAGAACAAGCCCTGCACAGCGCTCAAGGTTACGGGCAAGAACACGTTATGCTTTCCCTGGATCTCGATCGCTTCAAAATAGTTAACGACACTTCCGGTCACGCAGCAGGCGACGAACTGCTGCGCCAAGTCAGCCAGCTATTTAAAACCAAAATCCGCAAAACCGATATTTTGGCGCGTCTGGGCGGCGATGAATTTGCCGTACTCCTGTACAATAGTCCCGTCGAACGAGGATTGAATGTTGCAGAATCGCTGCTGCGAAGCATTCAGGGATTCCGGTTTGCGTGGCAGGACAAAACTTTTTCGATCGGCGTCAGTATCGGTTTGGTAGCAATTAATCCCAAAACAGCATCGACATCGGCGATTTTGAGCGCGGCCGATATGGCCTGCTACGCTGCTAAAAATAAAGGCCGCAACCGGGTGCAGGTTTATGAAGCCGGCGATCGAGAATTAATCAAACAGCACGGCGAAACCGAGTGGGTGGTGCAAATTAATCAAGCATTAGAAGAGAATCGCTTTTGCTTGTACTCTCAGCCGATCGTACATTTGCTCAACTCTCCAACCACCGGAATCCACTGCGAAATCCTGCTCCGCCTCCAGCTTGAAACTGGTCAGTTGGTGTCGCCGATGGCGTTTATTCCGGCGGCAGAACGCTACAACTTGATGCACACGATCGACTGCTGGGTAATTCGCACTTTATTTAGCAATTTATCTAAATTTTTCACGGCAAATTTATTAGTCCAAAACCCCGGGGTAGACAGCGAGAAAATAGTTACCTTCCCTGCTGGCTCTGTTTTGTCTAATCCGCAATCCTCATTTGGCAAATATTCCACCCTTTATTCAATCAACCTTTCCGGGGACAGCATCAACGAAGAAAAGTTTATCGAGTTTATTCAGGAGCAGTTTTCCATCCATCAAATACCGCCAGAAATAATTTGTTTTGAAATTACAGAAACCGTGGCGATCGGTAATCTCAGCAAGGCAGCCAGCTTGATTTTGCAACTCAAGGAACTCGGCTGCCAGTTTGCCTTGGACGACTTCGGCAGCGGGATGTCTTCCTTTGCTTACCTGAAAAGCTTGCCCGTTGATTATCTCAAGATTGACGGCAATTTTATTAAGAATATTGCCGAAAATCCTATTGATATCGCAATGGTGGAAGCTATTACCAAAATTGCTCACCTCATGGGAATTAAAACTATTGCCGAGTATGTGGAAAATCAAAGAATTATGGATCAACTCAATGAACTTGGGGTAGATTACGCTCAAGGTTATTTTTTTGGAAAGCCTCAACCTTGTAACTTCACCTCTCCTAGTTTAGAGGAAGTTTTGGGGGATTTTACGGTTAATTCTTTGGCTTTTAAGGCTAAGCTGGCTTCTTGAAGAGGGAAGTTCGGCAATGGCTTGTATAGCCTTTCTCAGTAACATGTTCCGACGTGCATAGGGCATAGGGCATAGGCCTCCGTGGGCATAGGGCATACCTCACCACGCTTGAGAACCGCTAGAGAACGGATTTAACGGATTTAACGGAGGGATGTTGAGGGCAGAAGGAAAAGAGAGAAGGAAAAGGGAGATTTTAAGTTGTGATATCAATTTCCCATTCCCGATTACCCATTACCCATTACCCATTACCTTCGAGAGTAGTTTCTGCAGCTTCAATGTACTGACTGTCTAACAGAAAAGCACCTTTTTCAAAGCGAATGCCCCAATAATTGCCGGGACGCCGATCGATCACAACACCTTCAGCGCCGATCGCAATTACATTCGCAGGCCGCAGCATCGGCATCGGTTCGGCAGTTTTGACGTAGGGTGGCATTGCTACAACTCGAACTTTTTGACCGACAGTGAAATCTTTTTCCATGAGCTTTATTCCCTAAAAAAACACGGCTATAAATAAATTTTAACACGGATACGCGGATGGATTTAATTATCTTAATATCTGTCCAATGTTAAGGAGTTTTACAAGTTTGGGTTTATTCTATAAATTCCAACAAATTTCAGTCCCCAAGGGGGAAAAGGTACTGTGTCACCTTTCCCCCTTGGGGCGGATGGGAAAGGAATGTTTCTGTTTGATTGATTAATTGATTAAAGATGGATAATAAAATGGGGAATTAGGAAGCGTAATTAAGGATCGCGAATTAAATAACTTACAATTTTAATTGTTATTGTGGGATGGGCGTCCCGCCCGTCCAAAAAGGAC
>NZ_JAUBTO010000080.1:0-37186 GCF_036702495.1 Microcoleus sp. C2D2
GGAAGAAGGAAGAAGGAAGAAGGAAGAAGGAAGAAGGAAGAAGGAAGAAGGAAGAAGGAAGAAGGAAGAAGGAAGAACCCTCTCTAAAAATATAGGGGATATTGAAACCCATTTCTCATTCTTTCTTCCCTCATTCTTATTCCCTCTCTCCTAAATTACTAAATCCTTCTTTCTTCATTTCCCCATTTCTGATTTTATGAACAGCAAATCAATTCAAAATGGGCGCCTGCATCGAATTTAGTTAAGTTTTTTAATGGTCGTCATATTAATAACGGGGATATTTTTTCGATTTACTAGCCCTGGAACGCAAAGTCTACTCTTTCGACGAATCTCTCACCTCGCTGCGAGTTTCTGGCTACACCTGCACGGAAATGGTGCAGCAAGATTTTCAAGGCAAAACAATTAGCGTCGAAGATTGGTAGCGGAAATACCAGCAGATAAATCCCGAAAAAACTTGGTTGGATACTGTTAAAGGTTTAGCTACAGAAGAACCTCAACTGTCGCCACTGTATTTTATTTTATCCAGATTTTTGGTGCAGTTGTTCGACCCGCAAGTGGCGGCTGTCAGAAGTCTTTCAGTTGGGATTAGTTTGTTAGTTTTTCCCAGGGTTTATTGGCTGTGCTGGGAATTATTTCGCTCTGCATCTGTGGGATAGATGGCTTTTACAATCGTCGCTGCTGTTAGCGATCGCACATTCAATAGACTCGCTCTGCCGCTCAACCCCCAAACGAGTTTGGCTGTTGGTATTGACAGCGCTCGGAATTACAGCGATAGTATTGATAGCAGTGCAAGGCGTTGCCGATCGCTATCTGGTTCCCTATATTTTAGGAATTCAGCTAGCTGTTGCCTATCTATTCACCGCTAAAATAGCAGCCGCCACCAATCCCAGACAACAAAAGCTGTGGCAGCTCGGTTTAAGAGCGCTAATATCGAGTGAAATAGTTTCTTGTGCCGTCAGCTCACAGTCGCAACTTTGGTGGAACAAGTATCATTCTAGCACTAAATATAATCCCCAAGTAGCCGCGATTGTCAATCAAGCCAAAAAACCTTTAGTAATAATATCAATTCCGGTTGCACGAGCGACATGATGGGGAGTGGTTCGCGGTCCGCGATCCGTGGGGGAATCTGGAATTATTGACCGAGACTCATCGTTCCCATCCAACCGGAAACGATATCACTCACGGAGGCAACAACATCACAGGAAAAATACTGTCTGTCAGCTATCTGCTGAAGCCGCAAGCACAACTTTTGCTGGCAGTTAAACCCCAGCAAGTTAAAATTCCTGACGGTTTTAGCGATGTATTTCTCTACCGAGCTACAGAAGCATTGCAATTTGAACTAGAAAAAGTGCAAAATATAAAATCACACCAATTTACAAACCGGGCTATGTCTGGCTTTGGCGTGTAGAGAAATAATGAAAGTGGCAACTGCAAATGATGATTTCTATTGTGATACCCACATACAATCGCGAGCAACCTCTGCGAGAGACATTGGCTGATGCGATTCGACAAAATTACCCGAATTTTGAAGTGCTGGTAATCGATCAAACTCGCACCCACGACTCGGAAACTCAAGTTTATTTAGAGGAATTGGCTCATGCTGGCAAAATTCGGTGGTTTCGGGTAGATTGGGCGAGTTTGCCGGGAGCTCGAAATTATGCAGTGCGGCGCGCAGTTGGAGAGATTATTTTATTTATTGATGATGATGTACAATTGCCAGATGGTTTTTTGGCGGCTCACGCTGGCAACTATTTAGAAAAACCCGATGTGGGATGTGTGGCGGGCAGGGTTTTTGACAGAATGAAACTGGATAATTCTGGAGGCGATTTGGCGATCGAATATTTGCCAAGAGAAGCGATGGATGCAGGCATTGCCTGGTATTTTATCGATTTGGTGCATACAGTAAAACCGCAGCAGGTGCTCTCGGCTAGAGGCTGTAATATGTCTTTTCGCCGGCAGGTTTTTGCCGAATGCGGGCTGAGGTTTGACGAGCGGTTTGCAGGCAGTGCGGTGCGGGAAGAGTCGGATTTTTGTTTGAGATTGCGATCGACAGGCATGAAAATTTGGTACGCTCCCAATGCCTGTTTAGTTCACTTAGGGGAAGAGAGCGGGGGATGTCACGATGTCAGCACGCGATCGATCGAATATCAAATCACATTTTATCACAACCATTTCCTCATGGGATTAAAAAATTTAACAGCCTTTCAATGCCTGCGATTTTTCGCCAAACTCTTTGACTGCCACGTTTTTGGAAATCCGCCCTGCCATAAAAGCCGATCGCCCCTTAAAATAATTGTTCGATTTAGTTTTTATATCCTCGGTTTTATCAGTGTCCTCAATACATTAATTCATTCCCTGTGGAACGACGGACAAATTTACACCCATCAAGATAACATTAATCCTCAATAGTTATTATTACCAATTGCCAATTACCAATGACTAAAAAATGAGAATTCTCGTTGCCAGCCACACCTATATAGTTGACATCAATCGGGAAAAATTTAAGATATTAGCACGCCTAGATCCCGATGTTGAAGTAACAGTTGTAGTGCCGCAGCGTTGGAAACCCGGAGGTATACAAAATAAAATTATAGAAACGCAATTCTATCAACAAGGCTCATTTAAAGTAGTCCCAGTCTCCAATTTTAGTCAAAACAATCAAGGATTGCTAACCTTCGGCACAGATTTAATTGGACTGTTGCAAAAATTTAGACCGCAAATTATCCAAGTTGAACAAGGTTCAAAATCCCTCGCTTGCGCGCAGTTAATCTTACTAAACAAACTGCTCAAACTGCAAGCAAAAAATATATTATTTACCTGGTGGAATCTGCCTTATCAATTGAATTGGCCTGTTTCATTCTTAGAAAATTACAATTTTCAGCACAGCGACGGAATTATTGCAGGCAACCTAGATGGAGCTAAAATTTTGCGGCAGCGGGGCTATCAAGGTGCGATCAAAGTAATGCCACAACTCGGAGTAGATGAAACTTTGTTTCGCCGCAGTGATAAAGACGCTGATTTATCGCGCAGGTTCGGCATTGAACCGACCGATTTTGTGGTAGGATTTGTAGGACGATTTGTAGAAGAAAAAGGACTGTTAACTTTAGCTTCTGCTTTGGCAGGGTTGAAAAAAAGCTCTTGGAAGTGGCTGTTAGTAGGACAAGGCAAATTGCGGGTACACCTCGCCGAAAAATGTATTGAATGGGGAATCAGCGACCGAATAATCTGGGCAGAAAGCGTTTCCCACGAACAAATCCCCCCCTACATTAACTTAATGAACTGTTTGGTATTGCCCTCGCAAACCAGCTATAAATTCAAAACTTTGACCGCTGTGGGCTGGAAAGAACAATTCGGTCACGTTTTAATCGAAGCGATGGCCTGTCAAATTCCGGTTATTGGTTCCGACTGCGGGGAAATCCCCCACGTCATCGGCGATGCGGGGTTAGTATTCCCCGAGGGAAATGCAGGGGTTTTGCGAGAGTGTTTGCAGCAATTGATGGAGCGGCAGGAGTTGGCGGCAGATTTGGGCGATCGGGGTTATCATAGAGCGATGAGCAATTATACAAATAAAGCTTTAGCGGAGCAGTTGTTGGAATTTTATAAAGAGTTGTTGTAACTTTTAGCAGTATAATGCAAGTGTTAAATAAAAACTGTAGTCAATGTCTATTCCTTCCGACATACGCTCTTTGGTTGACGAACTCTACCAGCTACTAGACGATACAGAGCGCCAAGCAACGCAGGGACTTTTTGCACTTAGAAGAGCAATGTCTCTTTTTCCGCAGAATGAAATACTGATGCAATACTTTTCTTCCATCACCAATTTTCAATTCAACGTAGCAGGTACTCGCTTACAAGCCGAGCACATTGTGGGCAATGTATTGATGGCTGGTGTGCCCGATGAAGATGTTCAAAAAGCAGGAGATTATTTAGCAGCCTTGCTACAGATGGCTCCAGAATCGAAAATTATGATAGACAAAGTAGTTGAGAGATTAGAAGCATTGCCATGAAACAAATACCTGATGAAAGCCAACTCCTGGAAATCCTTGAAATAGTGAAAGCCGCTGAAGCCAAAGCCAGTGAGATGTATGAATTTTCCAAGAAAATATCTCACAATACCCAAATTACAGCAACAAAGAGAGAGGAAGCTGAACAGCTAGACGGGCAGCCTTTTCCAGATAATTAAATTTGTAATGGGAGATGTGGGTATGTTGATTTAAATAACTATCCCCCATGCGAATTCTCCAAATTATCCCCTCAATTTCCCTCGTCTACGGCGGACCGAGTCAATCGATTTTAGATTTTAGATTTTAGATTTTAGATTGACCCCACGGATAAATGCGGGGGCTTGAGGATTTTCGATTTTAGATTTTGGATTGATTCCACGGATAAATCACGTGGCGGGTACCATCAAGAAATTGGCTTGTCAAATGGTACTCGGACTTTCTGCGGCCCTCGCGGCTAAAAACATTGATGTGACGATTATCACCACAGATTCTAACGGAGATATCGGTCAACTTCCCTTAGGAATAAAACTGTTAAGTTCTTCGACTAGCAGATGCACTGTTGTTGAAGGATTATCACTTTCAGGATTGGAGGGCTCGTATTCCTGTAAAAGCCGTTTTGCGTGTTTAATTGCATCCTGCTGTTTGTCTTTTAGTTCCTCATAAATCGTCTCGCTGTTTTTCTTATACTCGTGTCCCAATAACTTGGTTAGCATATTTTGATAATCTTTGCGAGAAATTGGTGTATTATAATAATGGAAGTGTAGTAAATACCAAAGTTCAAACGCATCATTGGAATAAGCTACTTTAATGCCGTTTTTTTGGGCAATATTTATAGCTGCATTGAAATTTTGCGCGTCGTTAGGATTTTTAGGGTTTTTATCGCGATCGAACACGCACCAAAATCGGTCTGTTTCGTCGGATTCTGAGTCGTTTTTTAACTCAATAGCTTTTTCTACTAAACTCTTCGTATTTTTTCCTTCTCCTTTGATATCCAGCTTAATTACATTTGTGTCTACCGGGAACCTTCTAAAATAGTTGGGTTCTGTTTTCTCACCTTTGCACACGATTAAAAACCATCTTCTAGTTTTAACCTTTCTATTGTAGTAATCAATATTTGTTCTTCTAGACGAACTTTTTTTATTCATGAAGTTCACCTATTAGTTCTTTTAAATTACCAAGAAAAGGGATAGATCCATACTTGCCGATCATGTAATCGCGCTCAAATGAGGCTTTTTTTCCTACTTTATACTCTACCAAAGAGTACAAATCAGTAGCGCCCTTGTTGTCCTTTTCGGTAAACCATATTTGATCCTTGCGAAAAGTCTTGCTGCTGAGCAAGTTGGTGTCGTGTGTGGTGAATATAAGCTGTGCGTTGTGCGGATTAGTCTCGTTAGAATTGAATAAGCAGATTAATTCGCGAGTAATCAGCGGATGCAGTCTGGCATCAAGTTCATCAATTAATAAAATTTTTCCTGTTCTTAAAGTATCCAGGAGAATGCCTGCTAATGCAAATAGTTTGTTTGTTCCCTCGGATTCATGCTTTTCCATATCGAATCGTTCCATAGAAATTTGCTTACCATCAGCATCATATTTGCGGTGAGATGTGTGCACCGTAGTTGGGCTGTCATAATAAGGGGGTAAACTCTGAAAGGAATCCCCTATTACTCTATTATCAGAAAAATAATATCCAGTATTAGGGGTCGAAACAATATCTAAAATACCTAAGTCTAATTTTTTAATAAATTCAATAATATCGTGTCGGTGCCCAGCGTTCTCGAAAGACTCCAAGGTTTCTTTGCGGTATTGTCTATCTTGCAAGCCTGATATCAATTGCAAAGTTTTACTGAACCACAGCAATATTTTGCCTGAAATTTCACCATTAAATTGTGCGACTACAGAAAGAAATAAAGCATTACTTCGGGTTTTATTGCTAATGCCTTCTCCCTCTGGGAAATCACCTAATCTATAGTCAAAATCCCGTTCAAAAAGCATTTTTTCTTCAGTGTCATCCGCTTGAAATAGCCACTCAGAAACAACTTCCTGCGCGTTCACCTCAAAACCGTACCTAAAAGTTTTGTATTCTAGTAGAAAAACGATTTCAAAGAAAGACGGCTCTTTTTCTGTCTCCGTACTTAGCCTGAATGCTTCAATATCGATCGCGTCTGAAACTTGCGTTTCTTTGGATGAGTTGAGGACAAACCATTTCATAAAGTTAATAGCAGCAACAAGGTTGCTCTTACCACTGGCGTTAGCTCCATAAATAGCAGCACTTTTGAGTAAGCTTAACTTATCATTAATTGGGAATACATTATTTTCGTTCAGATCTTTTTCCTCCTCAGTAATTGACGAGGCTACCATGCTGAGGGTGACAGTTTCTTTAAAAGATTTGTAGTTGCCGACGCTGAATCCAATCAGCATAACTTGCCTCCGATCGCCTAAATTAGTATAACGTGCAAATTTTGCAATTCTTTCTATAATAACACAACCAGCTACCTCAGCTAACAGCAAGTGCTAACCATGCGAATTCTCCAAATTATCCCCTCAATTTCCCTCGTCTACGGCGGGCCGAGTCAAATGGTACTCGGACTTTCTGCGGCCCTGGCGACCAAAAACATTGATGTCACGATTATCACCACAGATTCTAACGGAGATATCGGTCAACTTCCCTTAGATGTTCCTCTAAATCAACCAATACAACAAAACGGCTATCAGATTATTTATTTCCGCTGTTATCCCTGGCGAAGATATAAATTTTCATTCTCGTTATTGCAGTGGTTAAATGAAAATGCGCGACAATTTGACCTGGCTCACATTCACGCTCTTTTTTCGCCAGTAACTACCCTGGCGGCTACAATTGCTAGATATCATCATTTGCCGTACATTATCCGTCCCTGCGGTATGCTTGACCCCGCCGACTTGCAGAAAAAAAAGCGCTTGAAACAGATTTATGCAATGCTTTTAGAACGCCCTAATTTAGCAGGGGCAGCCGCAATTCATTTCACAAGTAAAGAAGAGGCTAAAATCTCAGAAAGATTTGGTTTGGGCAGCACAGGCAAGATGCCTGTGCCACGGGATTTGGACTTCACAGGCAAGATGCCTGTGCCACGGGATTTGGACTTCACAGGCAAGATGCCTGTGCCACGGGATTTGGTGATTCCATTGGGGGTGACAGCAGGTTTGTTTCCTAAGAGATTGCGAGAATCTCAAGTGCCAATCATCTTATTTATGTCGCGAATTGAACCTAAAAAAGGGCTTGATTTGCTGATTCCAGCATTAGAAAGTATTTTAGGATCGGGGATAGAGTTTCACTTTATTTTAGCGGGTTATAATCCCCAAGATGCTGATTATGAAACACAAATTAAAGTAAAAATTCATAATTCTAGCTTAGCAAAATACACCACAATAACTGGCTTTGTGAGCGGTGATTTAAAGGTTGAACTATTGACAAAAGCCGACTTGTTTGTATTGCCTTCTTATTACGAAAACTTTGGCATTGCTGTAGCAGAAGCGATGGCCGCCGGTGTACCTGTCGTAATTTCCGATCGCATACATATTGCGGAAGACATACAGCAAGCAGAAGCTGGTTGGGTGGGGCCTTTGGAAGTAGGGGCGATCGCCAATTCAATCAAATCAGCACTTCTCAATCCACAGGACCGCCAACGGCGGGGATTGAATGGCAAAGAGTATGCAAAAAAGCATTATAATTGGGAGGCGATCGCCCAGCAAACCATCGATGCTTACCAGCAGATTTTGTCATCTATAGCAGAAGGAAGAAGGAAGAAGGAAGTTCGGCAACGGATTCTGTAACGGATGTAACGGATGTAACGGATGTCAGGAAGAAGGAATAAGGAATAAGAAATAAGCAATAAAATCAATCGTTTCAGCCATTAACAACGTCCTAACCGTCTTGGCGGTTGCTATATTGACTAATGCGACTGGGGTTTACCTTTTACTTCTTCTCCTGCTGCGAGTTATTGTGCTGCTGCTATCAGAATTTGCAGGCGACATTTTTTCAACGCTGCTACTGCTTTTAACATCAGTAGACTCAGAGTTTGATGTAGCAGTCGCGGATTTTCTTCTAATTATAATCGGAACATTAAGAGAGCGACCGCAGGGTCTGCCTAAGGAGTCTATGTTCCTTCGATAATCGCAAATTGCAGCCTCTGCAATCGGTTCTTGACAATCATTAATAAAGCTTTGTGCTAATTTGTAATTATTTCCGTCTCCCTGCTTTGAGAAAAGTTCTCCCGCTTGTTGAAAATCTGATACTGCTTGCGATTTTGTTCCCAGCATACAGCGAATAGCACCTCGTTCCAAATAAGCCAAACCATAATTAGGATTAACGCGAATAGCTTGTTCGTAATCGCCGATCGCCTTTTGCTTGTTTCCCAATTCATAGTATGCTTGAGCGCGACCTAAATAAGCTTCTGCCAAGTTAGGATTAAATTGCAGCGCTCGATCGTAATTGTAAATTGCCTGCTGCTTGTTTCCCTGTTTTGAAGTAGCAATCCCCAATCCGAGGTAAGCTTGAGGTATGTTCGGATTCAACACTAAAGCCTGAGTAAAATTGGCGATCGCCCCCGGAACATCTCCCTTTTGAACTTTCAAAGAACCTTCGTTGCTGAAATTTGCAGCTTTTTGAGCGATCGCAACTCTTTGATTGATAACAGCGCGATTAGTCCGGTAATTAGAGAGCTTATTTTGAGCGAGATTATAAACAGGTGTACGTGAGTCGATCGCTTCTAAAACTGCGATCGCCTGTTGCCATTTACTTTGCGACTGCTGCCAAACTTCGATCGGATGAGGCGGTTTTTGCACAACCACAGCAGCTTCCATCGCCAATTTTTGAGCCGTTGCTAGACTTTCTGCCGCCTGTAAGTTTTGCTGTACAGGGACCAAACTCGGGCGCAGTTTAAGCAAATCAGCTCTAGCTTGTTGATACCCAAAGCCGGGGAAGTTAGGAATTTTCTCTAAATTCGCGATCGTTTCTTTAAGTCGTTTATCGTAACTTCTGAGCAGATTTACATCGGTGGCTTTCCCTGCATTCTGCGTTTCAATTGTTAGTATTTTCGCTTGCTTCAGCGTTTCATTTCCCGATCGCATTAAGGCGATCTGTGCTGCACCTATCCCCAACACCAAAACCCCTAAACTTGCCGCTATAGCTAGCGGTATTTTGCGACTTCCCGAATTAACTTGATTGTTAATTGGCGATCGCACAGAGCTCGTCTCGCCGGAAGGTTCCGCTTCTGACTCCACCTCCAACTCCCAAGCCGGCAACTGCAAATCATCTGCTGCTGTTCCCGCTGCCAACTCGTTAGTAATTGGAGCAATATTATTACTATTTTCGCTGTAATACTTGTCAACAAAACTCTGCAATCCTGCCTGATATCCTTGTCCTACCGCCTGAAATCTCCACTCTCCCTTCTTTTTATACAAACGACCAAATTCTACAGCACTCTCTCGCGAATAATTCTCTTTTAATTCATACCGAACAAGTTCGCTTTTTGTATCCAAATTGCTAATTTTGATAAAAGCATTTTTGATATTGCTAAAATTTGCATTAATTTTCTCGGCTTCGTGAATAGTGACCACAAAAGTCACTTCCTCAATTTCAGGATTAATTTTCTCTAAAATAACGCCGTAAATAGTCTTATTATCTTGACTTCGCCTGTTTTTGTCAGCAGGAATCGATTGCAGTACCGAACCGTCACAGGATTGCAGATTATTGTAAAAGATAACATATTTATCGTTAGGTGTTTTGCCGTCAGCACCTAGCATAAACGCAGAGACATCTATCTCGTAGCTTTGTCCTGCCTCTGTCACCTGCCAACCGAGGCCGATCGCCATTTTTTTTAAACCAGGCGCTTCTTTAGAGATATTAAATCTCTCACCCTTACTTAATTGCATTGCCATCTGCTTATTGGTTAAAGATGAAACTTTATAGTGTTCATGTTAATATTAAGTGGCACTCGAATTTTTCCTATTTAATAAAACTTAATTTTTTGCTACTAATAGCGGGCTTGATTAAAAATATGTGCTGCCTGTATCCGAATTTATGGAGATTTACTTAGAGAGAATTACGTAAGTAAAAACCGGGCTTTCTACAAAACCCGGTTTCTACAAGGGAACTTAATTTGACTCTACTTTTGAGCATTTTCAAAACTAGGTGGCAGAGTCACGAAATTCCCAAAAGCAGCAGCCGTTTGATAGCTTTTTTTGCCCAATTCAGTTGTATAAATGCTGACAACGCCTAAATTCTGAGGCTGCGTTGTATTGTCGAGCAAGCTTTCGATGGTGTCCCGCTGCTTTCGTCAGCAAATTCTTGCAACTGCCGATCGAAGTAGCAGATTGACATCAGTTGATTTCGCTGCATTCTGCCTTTCAACTGCCAGTATTTTCGCTTGCTTCAGGGTTTCATTTGCCGATCGCATTAAGGCGGTGCTGCACCTGTCCCCAACACCAAAACCCCTAAACTTGCCGCTAAAACTAGCAGTATTTTGCGACTGCCGGAATTATTAACTTGATTGTTAATTTGCGATCGCACCGAGCTCGTCTCGCCGGAAGGTTCCGCTTCTGACCGAAAGCATCCAGGATACAAGCCCCCGGATTCATCCGTGGAGAAATAAAAAACGTGTATCCGATGAAACTTGCCCCCCGAATTTATCCGTGGGGTCAATGCTTCAATTCTTTAATCTAAAATCTAAAATCTAAAATCGATTGACTCCCCCTCCAACTCCCAAGCCGGCAACTGCAAATTATCTGCGGTTGCCGCTGCCAACTCGTTAGTAATTGGAGCAATATTATTACTATTTTACCTGCAATACTTGTCAACAAAACTCTGCAATCCTGCCTGATATCCTGCTCCTACCGCCTGAAATCTCCACTCTCCATTCTTTCTATACAAACGACCAAATTCTACAGCCGTCTCGATCGAAAAATTCTCTTTTAATTCATACCGAACAAGTTCGCTTTTTGTATCCAAATTGCTAATTTTGATAGAAGCATTTTTGATATTGCTAAAATTTGCATTAATTTTATCTGCTTCGTGAATAGTGACCACAAAAGTTATTTCCTCAATTTCAGGATTAACTCTTTGTAAGATAATGCCGTAAATAGTCTTATTTTCTTGAGATCCGTTGTTTTTTTCAGGAATCGATTGCAGTACCGAACTGTCAAAGGATTGCAGATTATTGTAAAAGATAAAATATTTATCGTTAGGTATTTTGCCGTCAGCACCTAGCATAAACGCAGAGACATCTATGTCGTAGCTTTGTCCTGCCTCTGTCACCTGCCAACCGAGGGCGATCGCCATTTTTTTTAAATCCGGCGCTTCTTTAGAGATATTAAATCTCTCACCTTTACTTAATTGCATTGCCATCTGCTTATTTGTTAAAGATAAAACTTTATAGTGTTCATGTTAATATTATGTGGCACTATAACTTTTTATTTTTAATAAAACTTAATTTTTTGCGACTAATAGCGGGCTCGATCAAAAATATGTGCTGCCTGTATCCGAATTTATTTAGATTTCATTAGAGAGAATTACGTAAGTAAAAACCGGGTTTCGTAGAAAACCCGGTTTTTACAATGGAACTTAATTTGACTCTAGTTTTGAGGATTTTCAGAACTAGGTGGGAGAGTCACGAAATTCCCAAAAGCTCCAACCGTTTGATAGCTTTTTTTGCCCAATTCAGTTGTATAAATGCTGACAACGCCTAAATTCTGACGCTGCGTTGTATTGTCGAGCAAGCTTTCGATGGTGTCCCGCTGCGAAGTCAGCAAATTCTTGCAACTGCCGATCAAAGTATCTGTAATGCCGCTCAAAGCTTTCGGCACGCGAGAATCTTTGCACACTGTGCTTTCCAACTCGGTTTGGAGTTCGCCGGAAGCATAAGTTAGGTATTTGTCTCTCCCAGGGTTTGTAAATGCCATGCCGGCAGCCACAAGAGTCAGGGCGATCGCGGCTTTTCCGACATTGCCGAAAAAATTAGAAGTTGACTTGTGAGTATTCATTGCTTTATCAATAATCATTTTTTTTAGCTCCGTTGAGTTATAAGCTTCTCTTGATTTAAACTACACCTCCTCAGAAACAGATTTCAGAAAGGAGGGGACAGTTTTTAGATTGGAGGCCAGTTGCGAGTAAGTCTCTGACTGGCCTACCTTCCTTCTACGTTTCCCCCTCCCTCAAATCCGGTAAACATTTAGCTGGTTCCTAGGCATAGCCTGGGAACCGAGATCCAGAGGCTCTGCCTCGCTAATCCTGGCGAAGAAGAGGCAGAGCCTCTGGATCTGCATCCCCAGGCTATGCCTGGGGACGAGGAATTTAAACTTAATCTGCATCCCCAGCCAGAGCCTGGGGACGAGGAGCCTGGGGACGAGGAAACTTAGTTTCGCTTTGATTTTTGCCGCTCTATCTCCCGCTGCAACTCTTCAATCTGACGGCGCAAAGCCTCCGTCTCGCTGTTAGGCGTTTGGGACTTCACATCAACCGCACCCTCAGCTACAGCCCGCTTGTAGTTCCCTAGCTTAATTTGGCGGTATTCCTCCGAACTTGCCCAGTCTCGCAAATACCGCAGGCGTTCCACCGGGAAAGGGTGACTCAGCATCACGCCTTGCCCGCCGTTGTAAAGTAAAAATTTATACACTTGGTTGAGGTTGTCCCGATCGAGCTCTTGATAGTTGTCAGACTGGCGGATAAATTCTTGCAAACTGCATTGGCTAGCATATTTACTGCTAACTCCCGCAAGTTTCATCATCGTAATCATCACACTGTTTAAGTCATCTGTTACCAACAAAGCCGCCCGGTCGGCCGATAATTCAGCCTTGCGGCGCCACTCGTAAAAAGCGTAAATTAAACCGCTGCCGACCATATTTCCCAGCCCGAAAGTCATCTCGCCAATTGTCGATGCAACGCTCATTGCCCACATCGCCATTTGATTTAAAATTGGATGGCCGCATTTAATGTGTCCCAACTCGTGAGCCAATACTACCCGCAGTTCTGGCTCCTCCAACAAGTCTAAAAGACCAGTGTTTAATACTACATAGGGCTGGTTTTTCCCCAGGGCATAGCTGTTAACTGAGGGATTCTGAGAAACAAACAAACCCGGTTCTGGAAAAACATCTAAATCCTGCAAGCACTCCCGAAATATATGATAAATGCTGGCATATTGGCGGGGTCCGACTTGAATGCTATTTCCCATGAGGTAAACGAATTGCGGTCGTTCGTAGACAAATTCTACAAATTTGCTGGCAATTAAGTCAAATCCAGGTACGCTGCGCAGCGCTTCCTCAGCTTGGCGATCGAGGGGATGCTGAAAAGCTTCGCTAGAAATTCCAGTATAAGTAGGCATAGTTGTTGCAAATATTACACTTAGGATGTCAGTATTGCCATCGCTGCTGGTGCTAGCTGGCGCCTGACTTATCAATATTATCGCGACAAATATTGAACTGTTGTGGCACAGGCATCTTGCCTGTTGAAATTAGCGTTAAAATTGTGATTCTGCCAAAGACGCGATCGACAAACATCTTTGACAGTGCCTGTGTATCGCCTCACCCAAAAATTGGAACGTGCAAAAATGGCTATCCTGCGACTCGAAAACGGTACAACCTACACTCAACAGAGCGACATTACCCGAGAACTCGCTTCCTTAAACATTCAACTCAACCGCTGGCCCGTGGGTGACAGCGCTGAAATTCAAAATTTGTTAGCTAAAGATGCTCTTGACGACAATCAAAAAGAGCAAGTGCTGCAAGCCCTCGACAGCTACTTTCAACAGTTGTCGGAAAGTGCAGGCTATCAGGATCGCGACTTAATCGTACTGCACCCAGACATTCCCAACCTCGACACCATGCTGTCCAAATTCAACAAGTGCCACATCCACGCCGATGATGAAGTCCGCTATATCGTAGCAGGCGAGGGCATTTTCGGCTTCGTGCGGCCCGACGGCAGCCAAGTCGAACTCACAGTCGAGCCGGAAGAATTTATCAACGTGCCGGCGAATACAGAACACTGGTTTTATTTGACAGCAGCCCGGAAAATTAAAGCGGTGCGCTATTTTACCACCAAAGAAGGCTGGACACCGCAGTACACAGATACTGAAATTCGATCGCGTTTAGCTGCTGTTTGAACAGAGTTGACCGTTGATGGTTGACGGTTGACAGTTTAGTCCTGGACGCACGGGTGGTCAGAAACCGGGTTTTTTTGCCCAGAAGACGCCATGCAGCCCGCAGATGCGGACAAAAAACCCGGTTATCGGAAAGTTGGGTTTAAAACCCCGTTCTTCTAGAACGGCTTTAATTTCTTAAATCTCTTCTAAAAAATCAGGGAATTGCTGGTTTTTTGTAGTATGCTGCAAAAGTCAAGGTTAAACTCCTTTGCCCTCGTGAAACAGTTAAGACACACTTTTAGGCACAAACTGGGGACACAGAGCGGCGAAAACTCTTAAAACAGCTAGGGGATTAATACATCCTCGTTACCAGAAAACAAAGAACTTTTTCATTTGTTAGGTAGGGTAGGGCATATCCGAACTCTAGGTTCAGTATCCTAGTACGCTTTTGGAGACAGACCCTCTGGGGTGTTGTGAGTTAAGCTCGTCAATTGGTAGTATTTCCTACGGTTGAAAAGTTTAAGAATTGCCGCTCTTGACATGGCGCTTAAAGGTTAGTCGATGAATTAAGAATCCCCACACCTTTAGGCCCGGGAGTGTCAAGAAGGTTTCGACTGAGATGTTGCACCATTCTCAATAAGGTTTTATGAACAGGCAAGATGCCTGTTCCACAAAGAGTGAATTTTCTTGTGGAACAGGCATCTTGCCTGTTCTTGAGAATGATGCAAGATGTGAGTTTTGATGCGTAAGTCCCGCAGTTGACGGTTGACAGTTGAGAGTTGATGGCAATCTTCAAACATCTAAAAATCCTCAAATCCAGCCTCAAATTTTGTGGTTTGAAGATTGCAAGATGCTCAAAGCAACCGCCTCCGCCACCTTAATCCCATCAATCCCCGCCGACAGGATTCCACCCGCATATCCTGCACCTTCCCCAGCAGGATAAAGACCTTCTGTATTCAAACTCTGATAATCTTCCTTGCGTTTAATCCGAATTGGTGAAGAAGTGCGCGTTTCCACCCCAGTCAAAACCGCATCATCCATCGCAAATCCTTTAATCTGTTTGTCAAAAGCCGGAAGTGCTTCCCGGATAGCTGCGATCGCATAATCTGGCAAACTTTCGCTCAAATCAGTCATCACAACTCCCGGCGTATAAGACGGCTGCACAGCGCCTAGCGCCGTGGAAGGGCGATTCGCCAAAAAATCACCCACAAGCTGCCCAGGGGCGTTGTAAGTGCCACCTCCTAACTCAAATGCCCGTTCTTCTAGGCGACGCTGAAACTCAATTCCTGCCAAGGGATGACCGGGATAATCCTCCGGCGTGATAGCAACCACAATCCCGCTGTTAGCATTGCGTTCATTGCGAGAATATTGACTCATCCCATTAGTGACAACTCGCCCCGGTTCTGACGCAGCAGCCACTACCAAACCACCGGGACACATACAGAAACTATACACAGAACGATTGTTTTGGCAATGGTGAACCATTTTGTAATCGGCGGCGCCCAAAAGCTTATGGCCCGCCCGATCGCCAAAACGACAGCGATCGATCGTAGTCTGCGGATGTTCCACCCGAAAACCAATGGAAAAAGGTTTAGCCTCGATGTAAACCCCGCGCGAAAACAACATTTCAAAAGTATCGCGGGCGCTGTGTCCCACCGCCAGAACTATATAATTACTAGCAATATATTCTCCACTAGCGAGGGTAAGTCCCTGCACTTTTCCATTTTCGATGTGGATATCTTCTACACGAGTTTGAAACCGAATTTCTCCGCCTAATGCTTCTATTTGGGCGCGAATACTTTGGACAATTCCCACCAGTTTGAACGTGCCAATATGCGGTTTGTTAATATATAAAATTTCCGGTGAAGCTCCCGCACTCACAAGTTCCGTCAGCACCTTGCGTCCATAATGCTGAGGATCTTTAACTTGGCTGTAGAGTTTGCCATCGGAAAAAGTACCCGCACCACCTTCGCCAAACTGGGCGTTAGATTCTGGGTTGAATTCTGCTTTTTTCTTCCAAAATCCAAAGGTATCAACCGTGCGATCGCGCACTGCTTTTCCGCGTTCTAAAAGGATGGGACGAAACCCCATTTGTGCCAGCATTAGACCTGCAAACATACCGCACGGCCCTGTACCAATCACAATGGGGCGAACCGTCAAATTGCTGGGGGCTTTGGCTACAAAGCGATAACTCGTGTCTGGTGTTACCATCACATGAGGATCTTTTTTGAAGCGCGCCAAAAGTTGCTTTTCCTGTGTCGTCTCTACATCCACAATATAGACAAGCAGGATTTCTGCTTTTTTACGAGCATCGTAGCTGCGCTTGAAGATGGAATAGCCCAGCAATTCTTCCGGGGGAATTTGCAGCTTTTTGAGAATGGCGCTGGCGATCGCATCTTGAGGATGATCTAGGGGGAGTTTTATTTCAGTTATTCGTAACATATAGTGGAAGGAAGAAGGAAGAAGGAAGAAGGAAGATGGAAGATGGAAGATGGAAGATGGAAGATGGAAGATGGAAGATGGAAGATGGAAGATGGAAGAATAAAAATCCCGAACAGAAGTATTATAACTATTTCACTGGGCATCCTATGGGCGATCGTCATCGGTCGATCGATTTTTGATTTTAGATTGAAGAAACGTTATAATAAGCAAAAAATTAAATTTTGTAAAGACCCTTGACTGCAACATTTACACCCAAAAACAGCCGCACCTGGCACGCTCTCAACCCCCTGTGGCAAGGAGCAGAAGACGCAGTACAGAAGGGTTTACCCCACACCAAGCTCGCACCGGCGTGGCAAATACTGCTCCTGGGCGACGGTTCCCCCACCCGTCACCTGCAACTGCTGACAGGGGAACCCACAGAAGTAGATGTGATCGATATGTCTTTAGTCGGTGAAGACGCAGACGGCGCACCAGAGCAAATTGTCGCGGTTCCCGGGCCGCGCCTGCGCCGACAAGTGTGGCTGCGGACTGCTTCTGGCCAGCGCCTGGCCTATGCGACTTCTTGGTGGGAAGCGAGCCACGTAGACGAATATTTACAAAATAAATCTTTGCCAATTTGGGCCAGTTTAGCGCGGCTGCGGACAGAATTGTATCGCGATGTGCAGGGCATTTATTGCGGTGATTCGGTGGCTTTGGAGTCAGCTTTTGAACAGTCGGGGCCTTTTTGGGGGCGACACTATTTGTTTTGGCATCACGGGAAGCCACTGACGCTGATTTATGAGGTGTTTTCGCCTTATTTAACTAAGTATTTGGGGCCGATGCAATTGGATGTTGATTGAGATGCTATCGGCCGATCCAAGGTTTTGGCATCTGACGCACTTTACTAATTGTGACACGCTTGCCTTAGTCTTTTTTGATAAACCGCGAAGACGCCAAGGACACAAAGAAGAAGAGGAAGATCGATCCCGAGGGTATACAGCCGGATTTGGTATTAGCCCCCCGACTTCGCAGAAGATGTCGGGGAGCTGGATTTTCTACCTATTCATAGTTGTGCGACGAAATTTCACTCGCAAACCGTCGCGCGGATGAGGAATCGGTACTGTGATTAAATTCAAATCTTGATCCGGTAACAGATCCCATTCAAACTCCCGAATAATCTTTGCCGCAAACAACTTCATTTCTAATCGGGCAAATTCTTTGCCCAAACAGTCTCGCAAACCGCCGCCAAAGGGCACGTAACTGAAAGGTTTAGGCGATCGCTCGGAGCTAAATCGATCGGGGTCGAATCGATCGGGTTCAGGATAAAGTTGACTATCCTGATGGGTTTGAGTAATCCCAGAAACCACGTTCCAACCCTTGGGAATTTCATAGCCGCCGAATTCAAAAGCATTAATTGCTGTCCGGAAAATATTTCTCACCGGTGGGATTAAACGCAGCACTTCTCGCAGCACCTGTTCTAAATAGGTCATTTGTTTGAGTTGTTCTAATGTTAGGGTTTCAGTTGCGGGGAACTGCTGCTGCTCGGCCCGCACTTTTGCCATCACATCGGGATTTTGAGCTAGGAGAAGGCAAAAAGAGGTGAGCGCCGAAGTTAAAGTTTCGTGTCCCGCAAACAGCAGCAACAGCACTTGATCTTTCAAATCCTCCAAACTCAAACTATTTCCCTCGTCATCGCGAGCTGAAATCAGCAAACTCAAAGCATCATTGCCACTAGGGGTTCGTTGTTGGCGATCGCGAATAATATTTTCCAGTTCTGCTAACAGTAACATCCTGCCTTTTTTAGCTTTGCCAAACGGAGTAAAAGGCAAATCCCAAGGGATAGAAAATAAACCCTCCGCAAATGTTTCAAAATTATTCCCTAGCGCCGTTTCCGAACCATTTTCAATCCCTACTAACAACTTACCCGCCACATCAAAAGTATATTTTCTCAGTTCGGGATACCAAGTCAGGGTTTCCATTTTGGCCCATTTTTCCAAATAGCGCTGAGTGATATTTTCCATCGCGCCGATGTAGCCGGCTAAAGCTCGCGGCCCAAAGGCTTGGTACAGCAACTTACGCCGATTTTGGTGGTTAGCACCCGTTTGCAACGCCAAGGAAAGCGGCCCTAAAAGCGCTCTCGTGCTGGCAGGCCAAGCCACAACAAAATATTGGTTGTCATTGCTTAAAATAAACAAATTAGCCTCTTGGCCAGACATAAACACGGTAGGCTGTCCGAAAATGCTGGTTTTGAAAATGGGCCCGTACTGCTGGTGGCGTTTTTTGGCAAATTGGGAATCTTGCAAAAAGTTGAGGGTATCGCCAATTAGGGGTAAACCTAAACTGCCGGGAGGTAATGCCATTTGTGATTGGTGATTTGTGATTTTTAATATCATATCAATTTTAGTTGTCTGGTGGGCAATACGCACCAGACAAATTTCTGGTCAAATAACTTTTCTCTGTTTGTAGGTTGTAGGGTGGATCCGTCTTAAAGTTAGTACAAAAAACTCTTGTTTTTCCAACAGACGCACCTTACTAATTTTGCCGACCAACTAATTTAATTTTGTGTTCTTTGAATCGGAATCTCGATTCTAAATTCAGTGCCTTTCCCCACCACCGAGAAACACTTGATTTCACCTTTATGTTTTTCGACAATAATTGAAACAGAATTGTATCGCGATGGGCAGGGCATTTATTGCGGTGATTCGGTGGCTTTGGAGTCAGCTTTTGAACAGTCGGGACCTTTTTGGGGGCGCCACTATTTGTTTTGGCATCACGGGAAGCCACTGACGCTGATTTATGAGGTGTTTTCGCCTTATTTAACTAAGTATTTGGGGCCGATGCAATTGGATGTTGATTGAGATGCGATCGGCTGAGCGAGGGTTTTGGCATCTGACGCACTTTACTAATTGTGACACGCTTGCCTTAGTCTTTTTTGATAAACCGCGAAGACGCTTATGACACAAAGAAGAAGAGGAAGATCGAGCCCGAGGGTATACAGCCGGATTTGGTATGAGATCCCCGACATCTTCAAGAAGTCGGGGATCTGGATTTTCTACCTATTAATAGTTGTGCGACGAAATTTTACTCGCAAACCGTCGCGGGGACGCTGAGCCGGTATTGCGATCAAATTCAAATCTTGATCCGGTAACAGATCCCATTCAAACTCCCGAATAATCTTTGCCGCAAACAACTTTATCTCTAATCGGGCAAATTCTTTGCCCAAACATTCTCGCAAACCGCCGCCAAAGGGCACGTAGCTGAAAGGTTTAGCCACTCGCTCGGAGCTAAATCGATCGGGGTCGAATCTCTCGGGTTCAGGATAAAGTTGACTATCCTGATGGGTTTGATTAATCCCACAAGCCACGGTCCAACCTTTAGGAATTTCATAGCCGCCGAACTCACAAGAATTAATTACTGTCCGAAACATACCTCTGATCGGTGGAATTAAACGCAGCACTTCTCGCAGCACCTGTTCTAAATAGGTCATTTGTTTGAGTTGTTCCAATGTTAGGGGTTCAGTTGCGGGGAACTACTGCTGTTCGGCCCGCACTTTTGCCATCACATCGGGATTTTGAGCTAGGAGAAGGCAAAAAGAGGTGAGCGCCGAAGTTAAAGTTTCGTGTCCTGCAAACAGCAGCAACAGCACTTGATCTTTTAACTCATCCAAACTCAAACTATTTCCCTCGTCATCGCGAGCCGAAATCAGCAAACTCAAAGCATCATTGCCACTAGGGGTTCCTTTTTGGCGATCGCGAATAATATTTTCCAGTTCTGCTAACAGTAAGTTTCTAGCTTTTTTCGCTTTACCAAACTGAGTCCAAGGCACATCTAAAGCAATCGAAAATAAACCCTCAGAGTAGGTTTCAAAATTATGCCCGAGCGCCCTTTGCGAAACATTTTCAATCCCTACTAACAACTTACCCGCCACATCAAAAGTATAATTTCTCAGTTCAGGATACCAAGTCATAGTTTCCATTTGGGCCCATTTTTCCAAATATCGCTGAGTGATATCTTCCATCGCGCCGATGTAGCCTGCCAAAGCTCGCGGCCCAAAGGCTTGGAACAGCAACTTGCGCCGATTTTGGTGGTTAGCACCCGTTTGCAGCAACAACGCAAGCGGCCCTAAAAGCGCTTTCGTACTCGGAGGCGAAGTCACAACAAAATATTTGTTGTCATTGCTTAAAACAAACAAAGTAGCCTCTTGGCCGCGCACAAAAACGGTAGGCTTTCCGAAAAGGCTGGTTTTGAAAATGGGCCCGTACTGCTGGTGGCGTTTTTTGGCAAATTGGGTATCTTGCAAAAAGTTGAGGGTATCGCCAATTAGGGGTAAACCTAAACTGCCGGGAGGTAATGCCATATCTGATTTTTGATTTTTGATTTTTGATTTTTAATATCATATCAATTTTAGCTGTCGGGTGGGCAATACGCAGCAGACAAATTTCTGGTCAAATAACTTTTCTCTGTTAAGCTGTTGTGCATTTAAATTGTATATTTCGAGTCCCGATCAAAAATCGTCAAATCCTCTCCCCCTCTCCCCTTCACCCCCTCTCCCTCTCTAATACCATAGGCAATCTAGATGCAACACAGCTTAGTAGCCTGTAGGGTAGGTCAGTCTTAAGGTTAGTACAAAAAACTCGGGTTTTTCCAACAGACTCACCTTACTAATTTTGCCGACCAACTAATTTAATTTTGTGTTTTTTGAATCGGAATCTCGATCCTAAATTCAGTGCCTTTCCCCACCACCGAGAAACACTTGATTTCACCTTTATGTTTTTCGACAATAATTGAATGGGAAATCGCTAAACCCATCCCCGTTCCCGAACCGATCCGTTTTGTAGTATAGAACGGGTCAAATATCCGCTGCTTGACTCGATCGGTGATACCTGCACCGTTATCAGCAATTCTAATCACAGCGAGAGTACCTTCTACTTCTGTACGAATGCGGATAATTCCCGGATGTTCGAGCGGTTCTTGTAAAACGTCAATAGCGTTAGCGATAATATTCATAAACACTTGATTCAACAGTCCGGCGTAGCACTCCACCAGTGGCAATTGTCCGTATTCTTTAAGGATTTGAATTGCTGGGCGATCGGGCTGAACTTTCAGGCGGTGTTCTAAAATCATCAATGTGCTGTCGATGCCTTCGTGAATGTTAACTTTTTTCATATCGGATTCATCGAGGCGAGAGAAATTCCGCAAACTCCGCACGATATCCCGGATGCGAGTCGCTCCCACCTGCATCGAAGACAGCATTTTCGGCAAGTCGTCTAGCAAGAAATCCAGCTCGAACACCTCTATTGCTTCCTGAAGAGCTGGAGAAGGCTCCGAATATTCATCTCGATACATTTGCAGCAGTTTCATCAGCTTTCCGGTGTATTCTTCTGTGTAGGTAAGATTGCCGAAAATAAAGCTGACCGGGTTATTGATTTCGTGGGCAATTCCTGCTACCATCTGACCGAGACTCGACATTTTTTCTGCTTGAATGAGGTGGGTTTGAGCTTGCTGGAGTTCGCACAGAGTTACTTCGAGTTTGGCAGCTTGTTCTTGCGCTATCCGGGCTGAATCGACGCTTTGAGTGTAAAGTTCCGCTTGATTAATGGCGATCGCCAATTGGTTGCCCACTGCGACTAACAGTTCCACTTCGGCATCGCTCCAACACCGCACGCTGCTAGAAGCGCTACAGCAAATTAGCCCAATTTTACCACTTGATGTTTGAAGGGGAATGTCCAGCATAGAATTGAATCCTACATACCTGAAAAATTCCCGCTCTCCTGGATCGGTGACAGTCTCAAAATCATCGATCCGTATAATTTCCAAATTGGCAATCCGCTGGGCATGAGAACCAGTCACACCAGCAGGAACTACACCCAACAGGGAAGGCAAATCGGCATTTTTCGCCTCGTATTGCACGGCCCAAACTGGCTGCGAGGCGTCTGGCTCATACCAGATAAACAGACACCGATCGAGTTGCAGCAAGTCGCGAATCTGCTGCACGGTTGTTGCCAAAATAGTATCTAAATCCAGAGATTCGCGGATATTGCTAGCTAGCTGGTTCAGCAGCGCTTCCTGCTCCGCTAATTTACGGAATCTCGTTTCCGACTTTTGCAACTGTCTTTGAGCTTCTTGTTGTTTTGTAACGTCCAAACCCAAACCGATTAAGCCGATCGCGTTACCCTCATCATCTTTGACCTGAGTTTTGATTGTCTCCAAATAATGTTCTTTACCATCAGCAAGCTGCATCACTTCTTCAGCATAACAGGGAATATTTTGGCTCCACGCTTGCGCGTCAGATGCCATGCGGTTAGCAGATGCTTCTAATCCCAAAACTTCGGAATAGTGAGATGCTGCTAAAAATCTGGATTCGGGTATAGCCACATCTTCGCAGAAAGTTTTGTTAACTAATAACATCCGCCCGCTAGCATTTGCCATCCAGACCCAGATCGGAGCGTTGTCAATAATTGCCCTCAATGTTTGCTTTTGTGTGGCGAGAGCAACTTCTGTTTGTTTGCGCTTAATCCCCAGGGCGATCGTATCGGCACTTGCCGCCAAAGCAATCAGCGTTGCTTCATTCAACTCCTCGCGAGCAAACAGCGCTATTACTCCCAGCAACTGATTGTCAACAATGAGCGGATATCCAGCAAAAGCCACCATTCCTTCTCGTGAGGCCCATTCTTTGTTTTGGATTCGGGGATCTTCTTGCACAGAATTAGTGATGTGAGGTTGTCGCTCCAGGGCGATTAAACCAATCTTGAAATCGCCGACAGCAATGCGGCTGTGAGCGCCGTCAATGTGAGTATATATCCCCGCGCTTGCTTGCAGTTCCAATACATTTCCGTCTTCATTCAGCGTCCAAATCCGAGCAAAGGCAACATCCAAATGGCGCACAACTGCATTGGCGCAATATTGCAAAGTTGCAAGCAAAGTCTGGTTTTTAGTTAGACCAATTCCCACATCTGCTGTGAATATAGAAAGTTTCAATTGTTCTGCTAAAGCTTGTTCTGCTATTTTGCGCTGTGTAATGTCCGTAGCAGCACCGAGACGCTGCTTAATTTTTCCCTCCTCTGTTCTGCTAAATACTATATTCCGGCTGACTAACCAGTGCCAACAATTGTGCCGATCGCGTACCCGATATTCGTACTCAACAACCTCGCCGTCGGGAGCATTTTCTAAGTGCTGAAAATATTCGGGAAATTTAGCTAAGTCGTCAGGGTGGATGATGGTGGGCAGCAGATTGCTGCCCATGTTTTCAACTTCTGCGCTCGTATAGCCGAGGGTATCAGTGATTTCGCGGTTGCTGTAGACATTTCGCTGCTCGCTTTCGTCGTAAACAAAGAGAAGATTCGGACTGGTATTGGCAATTCGCTCAACAAAACGCTGGCTCTCTTGCAGCGCTGCTTCTGCTTGTTTGCGATCGGTAATGTCGCGGCCGACACCATAGAGCAATTCTTCCTCCCAGAAACGGGTACCAGTCCAGGCTATCCACTTGTAAGAACCGTTTCGACAGCGCCAGCGGTTTTCAAACCCAACGGTATTATTCCCCGCAGCAAGACTTTCAGCTTCTTTTAAAGTAGTTTCGCGATCGTCTGGATGCACGAATTCGAGGAAGAGTTTGCCAACCATTTCTGCTGGGGAATAGCCGAGTATTTTTTCTGCTGCTGGGTTGATGCGTTTTACATAACCGTCAAAACTAAGGACGCACAGCAAATCTAGCGAGAGGCTAAAAAAGCGATCGCCCCCGTCGGGTTCGCTGAATGGGCGATCGTTTTCCGCGAGGGCCCAAGAGGTGTTTGAACGCGCCCATACCGCCCAAAAGACAATATTTGCTATTCCCAAAAATCCCAGGACGATTTGGCGAGCGTAGAAATTATCACCGCTGCCACCTACGAGCCACCCGTTTAACACCAGCAGTACAATTATCAAAATTGAGAATAAACTACCAGCGGCGATCGTCGCTAGACTGATTTTTTTTTCATAGTGGTTGCTGCCTTCTGTCTTTTCTCTTCTGGTGACTGCTGCCGTAATTTTTCTCAACAACAGTTGCACTAAGTTCGAGAATTTAGTGTTTTTTGATTCTTCGATACGAACAGAAGATTTCATTTTTTTACTCTTGATCCCGTTTGACTTCTTGTGACTCAAAATTACAATAAAGATGTTTAAATATTGTAAGATTTTCCTAGCTTGGGAAATCTAGCCTTTTTAAGTTTGCGTAAATCTACGCAACCCGGCAAGAGAATTAAGTGTATTTACGGAATTAGCGAGCAATCTCTTTTTAGCTGGGGTACGCATTTTTTAATTTTTTTGACTCATATAGAGAGTCTATCTATAATACTACGCTACATATTGCTGTTAGTCATTGGACATTTGGCTTAATCTACCTAGTCCTGGACGCAGAACCTAATTATTTAGGCTGCGAATGAAGCAGCTTACCGCGCTCTTAGTAGCGTGTTCTACCACTTTTTTCGTCCAGGAATGACGGGGTTTGATGTCCGAAAATACTGCGTGGAGCGCCCTGGCTGTGGGTTGAACAACCCGGAATATTAGTCAAGTTCAACCCTATTGAATTTGACCATAAATTATGAAGTTAAAATAAAGATAAACTGCTGATTTGTGAAGATAAAATGAAATAAATCTTGGTAGCAGTTTTTCGTTGCACGAGATGTTAGCGCCGAGCGGGCTAATTAGTAATTGGTAATTGGTAACGGGCAATTGGTAATTGATTGCATTTTCAAACACTAGATATAGCAGAAGTCCGATGTCCGTCGGAAGAAGGAAGAAGGAAGAAGCAGTAATAGCAATGGTTTCAGCGATCGAGAATGTCCTAACCGTCGGGCGCGGTTGCTATATCAAACTTGTTCCGATTCATCTGCGGGCGATGGGGGCCAAGGCGCCACAGCAGGCCCAGCAGCTTGGCGACCTAATTGCTGTTGCCGAATTCGCTCCAAATTCCCTGCTGGAATAGAAGCTATAAGTTGTCGCGTGTAAGCTTGCTGCGGTTGGCGGTAAATGCGCTCGGCAGTGCCCATTTCCTCGATTTTACCTTTGTTCATGACGATCGCGCGATCGCTCATAAACTTGACCACGCTCAAATCGTGAGAAATAAAAATATAAGTCAGTCCAAACTCTGTTTGCAACTCCTTGAGCAAATTTAAAACTTGCGCCTGCACCGACACATCTAATGCCGAAACCGACTCATCGCAAATAATAAACTTAGGATTCAAAGCCAAAGCTCTAGCAATACAAATTCGCTGCCGCTGTCCGCCCGAAAACTCGTGAGGGTAGCGCCGCATAAAATCTGGATTTAAACCGACTCTCTCCAACAAATAAGCCGCGCGATCGCGCTGTTCTTTCTGGTTCTTCCCAAAGCGGTGAATCACCATCGGTTCCATCACCGCTGCCCCAATATTTAGGCGCGGATCGAGAGAACTAAAAGGGTCTTGAAAAATAATTTGCATATCGCGCCGCAGCCACCGCAATTTGCGATCGTACTCTTTTTGCATCCGATAGTTAGCCATCCACTGCGATGCCGCACTACTTTTCGCAGGAGGTGTAATTTCTTGACCTTCAAAAAACACTTTACCGCTGGCTGCCGGAATTAATTGCAGCAAAGCTCTCGCCAAAGTTGATTTGCCGCAGCCAGACTCGCCCACCAAACCCAAAGTCTCGCCCGGGTAAACCTCAAAAGAAATATCGTTTACCGCCATAAACAAGCGTTTAGTTTCGCCAAACATTCCCTGCACCGGAAAACCGACTCGCAAGTTATTAACAACCAGCAAAGGCTCGGAAATATTCGGCAGCCGAGGCGGTTTTCCTGTTGCAAAAGCTGGATTTCCCCCGCTGCTGTCGCCGTCTAAATCGGCATTTTTCTGGACAATTACTAATTCGCCGCTAGCATTTGTGGTGACATCCATAAAATCGGAAACTGTCGGCAAGCGGCGCAGTTGCCTCTCGAGAGTTGGGCGACAAGCTAATAAACCTTTTGTGTAAGGATGTTGGGGATTGCTAAAAATTTGTTCGATCGCACCGCACTCAACAATCTTGCCTCGGTACATCACCGCCACCGTATCGCCAATTTCAGCAATGACGCCCAAATCGTGGGTAATAAAAATCATTGCCATGCCTCTAGAGTCCCGCAACTCCCGCAGCAAAGCTAAGATAGTTGCCTGCACGGTTACGTCCAAAGCCGTTGTCGGTTCATCAGCAATTAATAAAGTTGGATTGCAAGAAATGGCCATTGCAATCATCACGCGCTGGATTTGGCCGCCTGAGAGTTCGTGGGGGTAGCGATCGAGCATAGCTTGTTTTTGGCCGTTGACGAGCTGCATCAAATCGCGATCGTCCTCTATAACTGCTTGATTCCCCGCAGCAGCCCGTCCATGCTCTTGCCGCAAAGCCAAACACCGCTGCCTGAGCTCGTCGTCGCCCGGTAGCAGCTTCACCTCTTGCAGCAGAGAAGCAGCTTGGCGCCGCGCTTGTGTCTGCGACACCTTTTGGTGCAAACAAATGGCTTCTGTGAGTTGAAATCCGATCGTATAAACGGGATTTAGCGAACTCATCGGCTCTTGAAAAATCGTCGCAATCTGGCTGCCCCGGTATGTTTGTTTTTCCTTGTCCGGGATTTCCAGCAGATTCACAGCCCCATTGCTAGCGCCGTCTTTTGTCGAATAAAACCAAATTTCGCCCTCGATTGAAGTTGACGAACTCGAAAGCAAACCCATAACAGCCAGGGATGTCACCGATTTTCCCGACCCCGACTCTCCCACGATTCCCAGAGTTTGCCCTCGCTTGACCTCAAAGGAAATGCCGTCAACAGCTTTGACTTTTGCAGACGCATCGCCTGCGTCTGCAGACTGAAATTCAACCTGCAGGTTGCGAACTTCTAGGACGGTTTCACTCATGGAGGTCTATGGCAAAAGTTAAAGGGAGATTAAGTGGATTGTAGCAGGGCCTGATTGAAGGCAGAAGACAGGGGGAAAGTTTTAAGTTGTAAGTTTTGAATTTTAAAGTTTAAATTCTTTAACTTAAAACTCCCAACTCAAAACTCAGAACTACTGGAGTGCCTTCTGCCGGAGAGTAATTTTCCTCAAAAACCGATGACCTCAGTGTCAGCAGGCAGTGCAGTGGCCTCGGAGACCTTTTTAAACACGGTTGCCCGATCGTTTAAGGAATTAGGTCTCGCCTTTCCGGGAGTGGCGCCTTGCAACTGAAGGCGCATTTGACCTTCGGGAGTCAACTCAAAAACAGTCTCAACTGTTTCTGTGCTGCTGAGGCGGACATCAAGGTGCATCGGTTTTTCACCGAGATTAACTTTGTACCTCATTTCTTGGGCGCGGGCGGCTCCGTCCGGGCCTTTAGCCATGAGAAACAATTTGCCTTCTGGGGCAAAGACGAAGGTGAAAGACTGACCCGAGGGGACTGTAACTTGCCATTGGCCTAGGAGTTGCTGGTCGAGGTTGCTAGCGGCCGGGGCCGCTGCTTCGGCAATTATTGGTGCTGCTGCGGATGCCGGGCCGAGGGAGGCGTTCAAACTGGCGAGGATGCCTAAGCAAAGGCTACCTGCGATCGCTTTGCCAATCATTTGTGAATTAGACATGAGACCGAGCTAAAAATTGGTTATTTGTTTTGTACACTGTAACGGTAAAACCGTACTTTGTTTAGTTTAAATCCCTTTTAGGGATAGACATAGGTTGAGGTTCAAACCTGCAACGCACGGACGATCCCCGGACTAAAGCTTGTCCTGAGCTTGTTGGAGGGTCACGGGGATTTCACTTTTTTTTTGTAAAATCCACTACCAATTCGTCTCTAATTGCACAGCTCGCTGTTCTGAGTAGATTGTTCTCAACTCAAAACAGCTAACTGATTACTGCGTGCGATCGCACAGATAATTTGGCACATCGAGGGCATTAATGGTGTTTGATTAATTGCTTTCAGGATTGCGATCGACTTGTTCTCTCGGAGATTCTGTCGGAGATTCCGGCGCGGGTACCTGTGGATTTTGCGAGCGTTTCGTTCGCTCCAATGCCTCGGCGTAAGACCAAGCCACGCTCACAAGAAAAGCTTTCGCCATGCCGGACAAATTTTTTGAATCTTCGCTTTCCGGCGGTTCAGCTTTTTGGTTGCCGTCGTTCGTCATGTTTTTGTTTTCTCCCGGGCAGGTTTTTCTAGCGACTTGTTCGAGTGTGCGATCGATACCCAAAAATTATGATTTTGCTTGCACCCGCACCCTACTTATCTTTGAGGGTATGACCTTGATTACCACAAATAATATCATAAATATACTGATTCGATGACCGCATCAGAAAGAAACCTTAACTTCGCTGGTGGCCCGCAGCACTGACTCTTGCTGGAAAGTGCGCTTGTAAGTTTCAATAATTTCATTAATAGCTTGATTTTTTTCCGAGCTACTTTCATAAATTAAAATAACTATTTTAGAGTTTTCTTGAATCAGAATTCCCGAGCTGTTGAGAAACTGCCCGGAGCCGTCTAATACCGTTAGCCCTTCCCGAAAGCGAGGGGTAATAACGGTCTTGACAAACTCCTGCCATTCTGATTCAGAAATTGTCTCGCCTCCGGGTTTAGTTAAGCCAAAATACAGTTCATCTTTGAGGAGATTTGTTTGCTTGGCATTAGTATCTGAAGTTTCGGGAAGCTGAGCGCGGGCAATTGTCGCCGGAAAAACAGGTAAGATGAACAGCAGACAGGTCAAACCAAGACTGTTAAGATGTTTATTCATCAGGAATTACGCGGAACTTCTATATGTAGGGTGGGCCATAAGTGCCTTACCGCTTATTTCTCAGTCCGCGCGGGCGAAGCCAGCGCTTAGAGCGCTTAGGCGGACGAAAGTTTGTGTAGGACTGGTTTCCACCGCCGAGTCTTATTATTTCTTAGTCCCCCTCTGCTCGGACGAAAGTTTGTATAGGATCGGTTTCAACCGCCGAGTCTTATCGAGAGGTTTTTAACGCGAATTTGATTTAATTTAACATAAAAGGCTTCCCACTCAAAAACCCAGTTTCACATGAGAAACCGGGTTTATGAGCGTCCGTCCTTGTTTATTTATGCTCGCCTACTCGATTGCGTCTGCCGTATTAAGTTGCTCAACCTATTTAAACGTCAAACTTTTCAGGGGTTGAGAAACCCGCAAGGGCAGGCACTCTTGGCGCCGCGCCTACAGCCATCAGGTTGCTGAGTGTTATATTTTTTTAGGTGGAGCTAGTTACCCTTTAATTCGCGGATACTTCTCTTAGCAGTGTCAGTGTACATCTCCCCGAATTCTTTCACGGCCGCTCCTGCCTCTTGCCCAATCTTCTGAGCTCGTTCGCCCGGAGAGTCTGAGGTTTCGCGAGCTTCTTGCCTCCATTCCCGCGTTGTTTGGGGTCTTTCAGGATTATTTAGATCGGCCTTTGAGCTGGCTTGCGCGCCAAAACCTTTGTTGCTGCTTCCCGAATCAACACTTGTTGTTAGCAGCAGAAAACCGACTAGGACAACACTCAAAAAACTCTTGATTTGAAAGCCCTTAAGCAGGGAACTGATGCGAGCAATGGCTGTGGAAATCAAATTCATCTCGGTCATACTCCCTAAGTTGATTGGTGATAATTTTCAACATTTTTTCATCTAATTGACTTGCTCCAAAATCCGCAGCTAACGCGAGGGAAAGCTAACTTAGCTTCAACTTGCCATTAACCACGTAAATAGAGTTATAGGTTAGCGATAAAATTTTGTAAACACGCAACCTATGTGTCAGCCAATTAGCTTTTTTCAACACCTATTTCACACTAACAGCAGCAAAATACTTCTACCTCTAACTAAAGTCATAAATTAGTTAGAAGCAGAAAAGGTTTTTTTCAGCACAAGGTTAGACCATTTTCAATCAATCATGCTATACAGGGCAAATTCTTATTCCAAGCGATCGCCAGTTTTCACGTCAAACCAGTGCAGCAACTGAGGCGGAAAAACCAGCTCTACAATTTCCGAATTCCAGTGGCGGTCATTTGGCAGTAAAGCCCGCACCGTTACTGACTCCAAACCTTTAACTCGGACGCTAACTAAATTTTGCATTCCCAAGTTTTCCACTAAATAAACCTCACCTTTAATTGCCTCTGGGGCCGACAGCTTGCCGGACTCTACATCTGCAAAGCCGACGTGTTCCGGGCGAATTCCCAACACAATTTCTGGCGGCACAGTCGGCATATCTGGTAGTGGAACTCGAAAATCCCCCAACACAGCAAAATTGCCCTGGCATTTAAGCACGAGCAAATTCATTTGCGGGCTGCCCACAAAACCCGCTACAAACTGATTTGCAGGACGGGTATAAATTAAGTGTGGCGGGTCTAGTTGCTGCACGTTGCCGCTGTTAAGAACTGCGACTTTTGTAGAAAGCGTCATTGCTTCGGTTTGGTCGTGAGTTACGTAAACTACAGGAGCTTTTTGGGAGGAAAATAATTGTTTGAGTTCGGCCCTAACTTTTTCCCGCAATAATGCGTCGAGATTGCTCAAAGGTTCGTCGAGCAAAAATACTTCCGGTTGGCGCACTAATGCGCGGCCGAGGGCGACTCGCTGCCGCTGTCCGCCTGATAGTTTTCCGGGTTTGCGATCGATTAATTCCGTCAATCCGAGGGATGTTGCAACTTCCGTCACTAACCGATTGATTTCGCTGGAGGAGATTTTGCGAAGTTTGAGGCTCGATGCCATATTCTCGTATACTGTCATGTGCGGATAAAGCGCGTAACTTTGAAAAACCATGGCAATATCTCGATCGCCCGGTCTCAGATAAGTGACATTGCGATCGCCAATTCTAATCTCGCCCCTAGTTGGCTGTTCCAACCCTGCAATTAACCTGAGCGTCGTAGATTTGCCACACCCCGACGGCCCCAACAAAGTCAGAAATTCCCCTTCGCTGACATCCAAACTAATGTCTTTCACGGGAACAACTTTAGGGCTGTAGGTTTTATTGAGGTTTTTTAGTTGCAATTTTGCCATGATTTTTAAACTGTTGACTGTTGACTGTTGACTGTTGACTGTGTTGTTGACTCGTTCCCAGGCTCTGCCTGGTAACGCATATCCGGAGGCTCTGCCTCCAATTTTCCTCCGTAAGCCAAGGCAGAGCCTCTGGATATCGGTTCCCAGGCAGAGCCTAGGAACCAGTTCAATCTAAAATCTAAAATCTAAAATCTAAAATCGATTTATCCTTTTACCGCCCCGGCAGTTAAACCTTGAACGATGCGCCGCTGGAACACCAAAACCAGCAAAACCAAGGGCAAAGTTCCCAAAACGGTAGCTGCGGCAATCGGCCCGTAAGGAATCTCAAAGACTGACGCGCCGCTGAGTTGAGCCGTGGCGACGGGGATTGTTTTTAGAGATTCGCGAGTCATAAATGTTAGTGCAAAAATAAACTCGTTCCAAGCTGAAATAAACGTCAGAATTCCCGTTGTGACTAACGCGGGAAATGTCATCGGTAGCACGATTTGCCACAGCATTTGAAAAGTGTTGTATCCGTCAACTTTAGCCGCATCTTCCAAATCTTTGGGCAACTGTTGAAAGAAACTCCGCATCACCAAAATTGTCAGCGGCAGATTGATAGCCGTGTAAGGAATAATTAATGCTAAATAATTATTGCCTAAACCCAAAGCTTTGACAATTTCCAGCAGTCCCAAAAATAGCAGCACCGCCGGAAACAGGGTTACAATCGTCACAGTTGCCAGGATGATTTTTTCGCCCCACAGCCGCAACCTGGCTAAAGCGTAAGCTGCCGGAGCGCCTACTGCTAAACACAGCAATGTTGAAGTAATCGAAACAAAAGCGCTATTTAAAATATAAAGAGCAAACGGGCGACGTTGGAAGAGGGACAGGTAATGCTCGAAAGTAATTCGTTTGGGAATGTAGACGTTGGGAATTGCCGAAATGTCCGCATTTACTTTGAAAGAAGTTAGCACCTGCCAGATAATAGGTGCGAGGAAATATGCGACGACTAATATCGCGGAGATTGGCAAGATTAATTGCCGGAGGTCAAAGGTTTTTTGGGTGGGTTGTTCGCGGGCGATCGACATAATTTATACCAATTAAAGGAACGTGCTAAGTTGTTCTGCATTTAGATTTAACTTTGTGGGGGGGCGGGCTTTCCTGCACACCCCACAAGAGTTTCAAGAAATAGAATTGTGGGGCGATAGACCCGGCTTCTACCAGTTTTGCGGACGGTCACGAGAAATATAGCAAGAAACTGGGTTTCTGGGGTGTGCGATCGCAAACTAACTTAACTTCCACCAATCGAAAATCCAAAATCTAAAATCTAAAATTGACTGGCGCGGGCCCTCGATAACAGGTAAGCGGCGATCGCAACTGCTGCCACTAACAGCAAAAAAGTACACACCACCAACGCCGCCCCATACCCAAAGTCTAAATACCTCATTACCGTGCTGTAAATGTAGATAGAAACCGTCTCTGTTCCCCCCGCCGGCCCCCCTCCCGTCATCACCTGAATCAAGTCAAAAATGCCGAAAGCTTGGGCAAATCGAAACAGCAAAGCAATCACAATTTGCGGCATCAGCAGGGGCACAGTAACTTGACGGAAACTCTGCCAGCTACTGGCGCCGTCAATCGCGTGTGCTTCGTACAAATCACCGGGAATTGACTGCAATCCCGCTAGCAAAAGCAAGCTGACAAAGGGCGTAGTTTTCCACACATCCGCTGTAATCACTGCCATCATTGCCAAAGTCGGATCTCCCAACCAGCTAATGCTATTTTGAATCAATCCCAAACGCCTCAAAATGTCGTTAATTACGCCGTATTGGTCGTTAAAAATCCACGCCCAAGCTACTCCCATCAATGCAGTGGGCAGCGCCCAAGGCAGCAAGGAAATTGTCCGCACGATGCCCCGCCCTGTGAAGGATTGATTTAAGACTAAGGCAATGCCCATACCGAGAATTAATTCCAGCACAACAGAGGCGACTGTAAATACTGTGGTGTTGCCTAAAGTTTGCCAGAAACGCCCGTCGCCTAACATTCGACTGTAGTTAGCAAAACCGGAAAAAACCAGTTTTAATTCTGTACCGAGGTTTTGGGTGAATAAACTCAGCCAAAAAGCGCGCAATATTGGGTAAGCAAATACTAGCAGCAGAATTATCAAAGCTGGTGCTACTAATATCCATCCGGTTTTTTGTTCGCGCTGTCGCATCTTGTCTAATTGCATATTGTTCACTTTTAATTTATTTTTGGGCGGGCTCTTCGGCCCACCCCACAATTGAATTAACTTTTTGTGGAACAGGCCGGAAAGCCTGTTCGGGCGGGCTCTTCGGCCCACCCCACAATAAAATAATTCACTCTTTGTGGAACAGGCATCTTGCCTGTTTCTGACAGAGGCAAGATGTCAAATTGTGGAACAGGCCGGAAAGCCTGTTCGGGCGGGCTCTTCGGCCCACCCCACAATAAAAAAATTCACTCTTTGTGGAACAGGCATCTTGCCTGTTTCTGACAGAGGCAAGATGTCAAATTTATGAAGCTTTGGGTTGTTTCAAACTGCCCAATAAATTGCGAGTTTCGCTAGCTGCTGCTTTCATGGCTTGTTCTGCACTCATTCTCCCGGTAAAAGCTGAACTCAAATAACGCTGCAAAATATCAGAAGCTTGAGCGTATTGTGCCAGGGGCGGGCGCAACGCTGGTCGTTCCACTACTTTTAGCAGTTGCGGGTAGTGGGGATATTGGGCGACTATTTCTTTGTTGGTAAATAGGGATTTGTAACTGGGAACTAAACCGGTTTCTAAAATAAATTTGCGCTGGGTTTCCTCGCTGGTAAGGTATTTAATTGCTTTCCACGCTTGTTCTGGATGTTTTGAGGTTTTGGCAATTCCCCAGCCCCAGCCGCCCAAGCAGGAACCGCCTGTTTGACCGATACTGCTGAGCATTGGCTCGATCGCAATTTTGCCTCTAACATTCGATCCTTCGGCATTTGCCAGCTTCCAAACATACGGCCAGTTTCGCAAAAAAAGCGCTTTGCCGTTTTGAAACAACAGCCTGGTTTCTTCTTCGGCGTAGGTGGTGACACCCGGAGGAGAAATGCCCGAGGCGATCGTATTTTTGAGAAATTCCACTGCTTTAATTGCCTCCGGTTTATCTAACCCAACTTCAAAAGTTTCAGGGTTAGCCCAAAAGCCGCCGAAACCCGAGAGTACCTCGACAAACATCGCAGAGACTCCCTCGTATTGTTTGCCTTGCCACAAATAACCCCAAGTTGCTTGTCCCTGTTTTTGCAAGTTTTGAGATATTTTTACCATCTCTTCAAAGGTTTTCGGCGCTGGAATTCCCGCTTGTTCTAAAATGTCTTTGCGGTAATAAAGCATTCCGGCATCGGAAGCGTGGGGAATTCGGTAAAGTTTCCCCCGATACCGCCCGCCTTCGACGTTACCTTGGATGAATTTTGATAGTTGTTTGGGGGGAATTCTGTCTGTCAAATCCCTTACCCAGCCTGCAGCTGCAAATTTGGGAACCCAGACAATATCCATGTTGATGATGTCGTAGGGCGATTCGCCTAAAAGAAAGGCAGATGTGTAAAGATTTTCTATGAGGTTTGTGTCAGAAGGCCCTTCTATGAGGTTGATGCGAATGCCGGAGTTTTTCTGTTCAAATTCTTTGACAAAGGGTTTCCAGTTAACAATGTCTTGGCTTTGCATCAACATCGTGAGCACGACTGGCTGTTGAGTCAGTGCAGGCCGAATAAATAAAAGTAAGACGGCGGCTAATGTCACAGCGAATAACGCTAAAAGACGGGGACGCTTCTGGCTTCCTTGCTGCGGGGAATTTATTTTTTGCATTTGCTTTTGAGAAATGGCGGTGCGATCGCCTTCTTTCTCTCATAACTCGCTTTCTTTTGTTTCGCTGGATTTAGCGAGTTTGTGCAATAAAAGTTTAACTAAACTTTAGCTTACTTAATAATGCTTGAGTGAAAAGTGCAAATTTCGATTTAACCATCTAGCTAGCGAGTTAAGTCAACATCTATCTACAGAGAGATATAGCCTTTCGAGCGTAACATGAGGTGCTCTCGCGGGCATAGGGCATAGGACTCGCCCCCATACCTCACCACGCTTGAGAACCGCTATATTGAGAAAATTCTCTAAGATAGCAGTTGTCAATCCGATGAAATAAAGTAGGGACTTAGGGCTTGTCCATTGGTCTCAACTTAAGACGGAAACCCCTGATAAATATTGCTTTTACCTGAGTCTAGATCCCCCTGGCATCCCCCGAATCGTTGCCGGCAGTAGGGGGCCTGAATCAGGGGCGATCGCACCCTAATCGTCAAACAGCAGACCGGTACTGGGTGTGACATTAAGTGGACACGAAGAAGGGCAATTTCCTGTCCTGCGCCGGATATAGCAAAGGCTGTAACTCGTGTGATTTGCCTTCATACTTGCCCCCCTATTCCACTGTATTCTGGCATTACAAGCAGTGGCGGGCGACAGCAGTCCTCGATCGCATCATGACTGCCTTGCATCCTAGAGTGCCGCAACCAGTCAAAAAAAACCAAAGTGGACAAGGTTGCTAATCCTTGACTCGCAAGCGGTGAAAAATACCTGCACTGCGAGTGTGAACTCCAAAGAGTTTTGTCACTACAAATGCACCAATGGCATCAAACGCCATCTGGCAGTCGATACGCAGGCCTTTGCCTTCTTTACCTACTGCACTCCTGCAAATGTTTCCGACGACCTGAGCTTGATTGAACAGTTAAGCCATAATCTCGACTACTTTCGGGCGCTTGCAGGTCAATATCCCGAAGATTACCATCCTGCCACAGCACAACGCAGGTTGGTGTAATTCTCAATTTCTTGTAGGTAATCTTCAGCCTCCCCTAGCGCGATCGCAAACTCAAAGCCCGTGTAACCGAAGTTCTTCAGCTCTTTCACGTGCTGGATTACAACTTTTGTATACTCGGAGCCATGGGATTTCAGATTAGTTGTAAACATGAAAAAGCTAAGATAGATATCCTTGGAAGCATCTCGCCACTCAGGTTAGGATTCCTTCGTGTTGTATATATCATCCAATAATCCGGGCGCGTTTTGAAAAAAGAATCATTATTGATGCTGAACTTTTTACTAAACGCGCCGACACTCTACCGCTAACTTTTTTAGGTAAAGCTTAGCCTTAATCAGGCTTTACATTCCAAATCTCGCGATCGATTTTCCAGATGTCTTCCTCTTTTTTCATTAACCATAGTGCTCGAAATTTGACTTCCTTAGATGCACTGCCATCTATCGGGTAATTTGTGGCGAGATATGTACCGACGACATAACCAACATCGCCCCTCACTTCGATTTCTTCAGCGATGAAGGTTGGATCGATATTTTGGTTAGCGATCAGAGCGGCAAAGCCTTCAATAATGTCAGGAATTCCGCGCCTTTCGGCTTGATTTGGTGGCATCCAGAGAGCATCGTCGGTGTACATCTTTCCATAACCCTCTAAGTCGCGTCCCCTAACATTTGCTGCATAGACTTCTTCAACTAAAACAGCAGGAGTCCCGCACTCTAACGGTACCCCGTTGAGTGACGGGAGGAATGCGCGTGAGGCGTACCCGCTGAACAAATTATCTATAAACGCAGACCATTACTCACAAGTTAAGCTAAAAGCACTATTGTCAATGAGTAAAATTACTCATCTTTTACCTGTTGACCCAATTAA
>NZ_JAUBTO010000081.1:0-37186 GCF_036702495.1 Microcoleus sp. C2D2
TACGGATATTGGCGTTGGGAACGAGCGTTACTGCCCTTCGAGGCAATGTCAGACCAAAACTGTAGGGGCGCAAGTCCGCTGCTGCCGAGGCTGTTGCCCTTGAATTGGGAAGCCCACATCCTTCTGCGTAGCAGTTGATGTGGGGTAGTTCACATGGATTCGGTTGATTGAGAGACCTGGTTCGATCGACTCTTGCAAAAAAAAATAAAGCGGGACTTAAGCACAAACCTGGTTTTTCACGAACATACGCCGTGCAGCGCTTTTGGTAGGGGTTAAACAACCCGGTTTTTGAGGGTAAGAGCGCGCAAGTCCCGCCTCAAATCGAAAAATCGTCAAATCCTCGAACTCCTCTCTCATATCGTTTCCGGTTGCATGGGCACGATCGAGTCAAGGTCAATAATTCCACATTCCCCCACGGACCACTCCCAACGGACCAACGGACCATCCCGAACGGTGTAACCGGAATCGATATCACTACTTTTACTGCTCAAAAATTTATTGGCGCTGGATTATTTGCGGACTAAAATACCCAGCAAGTGCTTTGCTGCTTTGCCAAATACCGGCTCGCGGGACTCGAATTGGCCCGGATCGAGTAAAGCTTTAACTTCGGCAAAAGCTTCTAAGTCGAGGGTTCCTTCGTTAGTAAATAAAGTGTCTATGACTGCTATGTGTCTGGAGTCGAGCCCGAGCCGATTTGCGATCGACTGTAAGTACATTTGCTCCCGCAGGTCGATGTATCCGTCTGCCGCTGACATTTCGTAGCCGGAACCGATGAGCAACAGCTTTTCTGATTCTGAGAACAAAGCTGTCAGGGTTAGCAATTCTGTGGGGTTGAAGTAAACCTGCTGTTTGGAGATTCCTTTGACAAGGCGCTGAATTAGTTCTACCCGCTCGCGGTCGCCGCTGGCAAAGGCTTTGAGAGTCTTTTGCAGCCGTTCTTCTTCTTGAACTGCGATCGTCCTGTCACAAACCATCACTCCCCGCATGATGGAAATCAGAGCAGTCAGAAACACTACCAAAGGAGTGATATCTTGTTCGCGGAGCTTTTGCCGGCTAATGCGACACAACAGCTCAACAACTTCAGTGGTGATCGTGGTGGTATCCATAATTAAAAATGAGACTCCATTAACCTCTAATCTAACTTTCTTTATCGATCTTAAGTTTTTCTCTTCCTTAGGTATGATGTGAATTCCGAAACTGAGCCGTTGTTTATTAGTGATACTACTTATTTTATTCACAAACGCTGGATGACTAGGGCCGTGGAACTGGCACAAGCAGCCGGTGATGCTGGTGAAGTACCCGTGGGTGCTGCAATTGTTGACGGTAGTGGCAAATTGATTGCCGAAGCGCAAAATCGGCGAGAGCGAGACTGCGATCCGACTGCTCACGCTGAAATCTTGGCTCTGCGGGCGGCCGGGCAAGTTTTGCAAGACTGGCATCTCAACCAATGCACGCTCTACGTAACGCTGGAGCCTTGCCCGATGTGCGCGGGTGCGATCGTCCAAGCTCGGATCGGTCTGCTGGTATACGGAGCAGATGACCCGAAAACTGGGACGATCCGGACTGTCGCTAATATTCCAGATAGCGCGCATTCGTGTCACCGCTTAGAGGTACTCGGCGGTATTATGGAGTCTGTTTGCCGCGATCAGTTGCTTTCTTGGTTTGAAGCACGCCGGAAAATTTAACAGGTAAAATTTTTTACTCTCTTCTGGGCGATGTTTAATCGAACTTGACCGTTTAACTGAAATAATAGATCCGTAATTGCCCGCTCAAGCTTTCGAGGCGGCCGACTGCTCTGCATTAGTGCTGTCCGGTTGGCTGAGCTTTTACCTGTTAGAGATTATCTCTTGCGGGCGCGATCGCTCGATCGGCGCAATGCCAATAGCAAAACTGTCCCGATCCAAAAACTAAAGATTTGTCCAACAACTTACTTTAGACTTGAGATTTCTATAAAGCAGCTTCATTGCTATGCCCCACACCCCCGCGATCGCCGTTGAGTCCAGTAAATCATCTCTAGTGAAGCCAATGCCTGCAAAGGTAGCATTTAATACCTCTCGCGTTTCTCCTTGGTTAACCTCCTTGCTCTATCCGCTAGGTCACTATGTTGTCCTACCGTTTCATTTTGGCAAGATTGAGATAACCGGACAGGAGCACTTGCCGAAAGAGGGGCCTGTGATCTTAGCCCCTACGCACCGTTCCCGGTGGGATGCCCTAATGATGCCCTATTCAACGGGACAGATGGTGACTGGACGCGATTTGCGGTTTATGGTAACTGCTGATGAAGTGAAAGGACTGCAAGGTTGGTTCATCCGACATTTGGGAGGGTTTGCTGTGGATATCAAGCATCCAGCAATTAGCAGTCTCCGTTACGGGGTGGAACTTCTCCTCGACAAGGAGATGTTGGTGATTTTTCCCGAAGGCGGCATTTTTCAGGATGGCGAAGTTCACCCGATTAAGCCTGGATTGGCTCGTTTGGCAATTCAAGCAGAGTTGAGCAAACCGGGTTTGGGGGTGAAAATTGTACCGATGAGTATCCGCTATCGCCCCCGCATTCCTCAATGGGGTTCTCAGGTAAAAATTGCGATCGGTTCTGCGATTTCGGTGGCGGATTATGCCCAGGGTGGGGGCGGTAAAAAAGAAGCACGAGTCTTGACGGCCGAGATCGAAAAGGCTCTTAAAAATCTTGATGAAAGTTAAGAAGACGAAGGAAGAAGGAAGAAGGAAGAAGGAAGAAGGAAGAAGGAAGGAGGAAGAAGGAAGAAGGAAGAAGGAATTATGATATAATGTTTGCCGTGCTGTGGAGAGATGCAGCACTTATTTGGCTGCTTTGTTATGTATGTATTAAGTGTGAGCATTAATGGATTGTGCTTTGAACTTTAAGCCGGGTCAAATTGTCAGTTTAGAATGTGGAGATGCGTGCCTGCATTCAGAGGTGATCCAAGTGGTTGAGGCACGTCAAGTTTGTTGGGTGCGCCCTTTAATGTTAGTTGTATTACTGTCAGGGAAGGATTTATCGGCGCAATGGTCCCAAGAATACACTTTATCCGATTTGCGGGATGGTGCTGATTTGCTGTGGCCCGGGAGTTTGTTTCGGGCGGCTTTAGATACTGAGGTAATTTCGCTGTTGACTCAGTTGCAGTCTCTGGACTCTGAGAAAAAGGATGGTGCGATCGCTTCTCGGCAACTTAGAGATTTTGTCGATCGAGTTTGGGAAGCTTTTCCGAGTGCTTTTCATTAAGCAGATATCTGGCGTTTTGTCTATTAGTCCGCCAGGGGTTGAAAACCCCTGTCTAATAGCTAACGTCGTCTTGCATACGACTGATACCCTCTTGATTCTTCAGTCTCTTAGAGAGGGACGAAAGTTTGACAAGAAGCGATTGAACTCGCGGACTTTTCGCGGACTCTTATACTAAAATACAGCGTGTGAAAGCTCTTCGGGCTTGAGATTGTTGTGAATAACTTTACCGTCGCGGAACCAGACAACGCGGCGAGTTTGACGCGCCACTTCTGGTTCGTGCGTTACCATAACAACAGTCATGCCGCTTTCGTTGAATTCGGTAAAAATATCCATTACTTCTTGAGTAGTTTTTGTATCCAATGCACCTGTAGGTTCGTCAGCCAGCAACAATACGGGACGGTTGACAATAGCCCTGGCGATGGCTACGCGCTGCTGCTGTCCTCCTGATAGTTGATTCGGTCTGTTTTGCAGCCGACTTTCCAGGCCTACTTTTGTTAAAGCTTCTACTCCCCGTTCGCGTCTTTCTGCTGCGGGAATGCCGGCATAAACCATCGGTAACATGACATTTTCTAATGCTGTCAATTGAGCCAACAGGTGAAATTGTTGGAATACAAAACCTAATTTTAAATTGCGAATTCCGGCTAATTCTCCTTCGGGCATTTGGGCGACATCTACGCCGTCTAAGTAGTAACTGCCGCTCGTAGGTCGATCGAGACAGCCGATAATATTCATAGCTGTAGATTTGCCGGAACCCGATGCGCCCATAATCGAGCAATATTCTCCTTGTCTTACGGTCAAGCTGACCCCGTTTAAGGCGCGAACTTCCAGGTCGCCAATCCCGTAAACTTTTGTTACGTCTTCCAGACCGACAACAACGGGCTTTGAGAGGACTTGCGGGTCGAGGTCTTGGTATGTATCGGTTTGTAGTTCAGGCATTTTTTTTCTGTGCGATCGACACAACTAACTACTAAGTTAACACTTGTTATCCGTTTTGGCGGCGGTCAGGGCGATCGTTTGGAGGCTAATTTCAGTATCAGACCTCATTGCAAATGCACCGGAGTAGAGTGAACCAATCCCGAAGAATGGAGATTGCTTGGCGACTTTAAACAAGTCGGACAAGTTGTAATTATGGAACTTACACAAGGGTGGTGAGAAACCGGGTTTTTTCACGAAAATCATTCGCTACAGCGCGCATAAACCATAAAAAACCCGGTTTCTGTGGTCTTGATGCGTAAGCCCTAAATTAAACAATAGACCTCTTGCAAAAATGCTCAGACCCCTCCCCAACCATCCCCTTAGTAAGGGGAGGGAGCCTAATTTTTCTTGCTTCCCCCCGAAGCCGCGGGGGGACTGAGGGGGGTGAGTTTTTGACTTTTGCAAGAGGTCTAATTTGTCGCTTAAATGCTCTCAGGATCGATGTTCAATTCGCGCAGTTTTGCGGCCAAACGTTCGGCTCTTTGAGCTTCTTGTTCGGCTCTTTGAGCTTCCTGTTCGGCACGCTGGCGGTTTAATTCCCCCTGTTCCTCCAATTCCGCATAGGAAAGAAACCTTTGTCCATCGGGTCGATATATTTCTAACCCAGCTTCGCCCAACTCAAATCGTACTCCCAATCTCGGACTTACCCAGCCCTCCATCGGCTCAATTATTTCTAAGTTTCCTTCAATTCTTTGCCAACCGCTCAAATCGTTGTTTTCGGGATCGTAAAGGTAATACTCATCGACTCCATAGCGATTGTAAAATGAAAGTTTTTTGTACATTTTGGTTTGTCTGTCGTTGTGAGAGCGAATCTCAAACGCAACTTGGGGAGCAATATTATCTTCGTTAAATTGCAGGTAGGAACGTCGATCGCCCTTTGGTCTGCCAAATATTACCATGACATCCGGTGCTTGAGAAATGTCTGGTCTGCCTTCAACTGGATACCACAGTAAATCGGCTGCTACAAACACGTTTTGGTCGTTTTTAAACAGCGATTCGCAACCTTCTTTGATTTTGACAATTAATTTGTATTGAATTGTGCTATCTGCCATTGGTTGACCGTCGCTGCATGGATAAATAATTTGTTCGGTCGTGACTTGCATAGTGGTTGTCTCCGAGAACTATTTGATATTAATTATACTATTTATATACTATTTATGATAGTCATCGGGTCGGGGCGGGTTTACGATATTATGGGTTTCAGGCAATTATTGTTGGTGAAACCCGCCCCTACATGAATATTTTTTAACCTGCAATCTATCATTGGTAATTGATAATTTTGTAGGGGCGGGTTTTACCAACCATCTATGTTTAAAACCCATAATATCATAAACCCGCCCCCACCCAACGACAAGTCTCTAAATTTAGAAAAAATGGCTATCTGCGATCTAATATATCGCTCATTGGCGTTCTAATTTTGCCAATTTTTTCTGGGCAAATTCGCGGAGTTGTTGGTCGCGATCGTTCTGTGCGCGATCGCGAAGTATTTCTAAAGTTTTTGGGCGATCGGGGTATTGCTTGAGCATGATTTCAAGTGATCTTCGTCTGGGATTCTCTTGGAATTTGGACTTGCGTTCAAAAGGATGATTTATAGCAATATCGCCCAACCACTCAAATATTCCTGGTTCATCTTTCCAGCCCAGCGCTAATTCTTCGACTGCTGCACGTCGCACATCCCAATTATCATCAGATTGAGCCAGTTGTTTGAAAATAGGTAAGGTTTCCGGGTCATCTTTCCACCCCCGGGCTAATTCGTGCACTGCTGCACGCCGCCCAGCGGAATTATCATTAGATTGAGCCAGTTGTTGGAGGATAGGTAAGGTTTCCGGGTCATCTTTCCACCCCTGGGCTAATTCGTGCACTGCTGCACGCCGCCCAGCGGAATTATTATCAGATTGAGCCAGTTGTTTGAGGATAGGTAAGGTTTCTGGGTCATCTTTCCACGCCCGTGCTAATTCTTGGACTGCTGCTTGCCGCACAGTAGAATTCTTATCAGATTGAGCCAGTTGTTTGAGCATAGGTAAGGTTTCTGGGTCATCTTTCCACCCCTGTGCTAATTCTTGGACTGCTGCTTGCCGCACAGTAGAATTATTATCAGATTGAGCCAGTTGTTTGAGGATAGGTAAGGTTTCTGGGTGATCTTTCCACACCCGTGCTAATTCTTGGACTGCTGCTTGCCGCACAGTAGAATTCTTATCAGATTGAGCCATTTCTTTGAGGATAGGTAAGGTTTCCGGGTCATTTTTCCACCCCCCTGCTAATTTTTGAACTGCTGCAAATCGCACAAGCCAATTCTTATCAGATTGAACCTGTTGTTTGAGCCAAGGTAAGGTTTCTGGGTCATCTTTCCACCCCTGTGCTAATTCTTGGATTGCTGCATATCGTACATCCAAATCATTATCAAATTGAGCCAGTTGTTTGAGCCAAGGTAAGGTTTCTGGGTCATCTTTCCACCCCCATGCTAATTCTTCTACTGCTGCACGTCGTACAGCAAAATTATCATCAAATTGAGCCAGTTGCTTGAGCCAAGGTAAGGTTTCTGGGTCATCTTTCCAAGTGTAGGCGATCGCACTTACTGCTTGAGTCCAAAATTCAGTAACTAGCGTTTCCTCTTCTTTATAAGCCTCATAATAATAATTTAGGTCATACTTGGTTAACTCTTTTAAGCCTTCAAGCAATTGACTCTCAACCGCAGCAATCTCTTTTCTATCCCTTACCTCGTTCAAACACTTCGCAGCCAAAAACAGATTGCTGAAGTTTTTGGCTTCCCCATCCTGTTCAATCAAAAACTCAATCAATTTCCCGGTAAACTTTCCAGCAATCAATCCCGCAATCAAGCACAAAACTTCCTGCCAAGATTCATCATCCCAGTGCTTGCCAAAAACATCGGTTTTCAACTCCTCCAGTGAAATTTCTTGTGTCTTATGAAACCTTTCCACCACCTCCGACGCACAGAAATATTCCAAAAAAGTTCGATGCACAAACCCATAAGTATCCGCACCCAAATAACATAAAATAAAGTTGCGAGTTCGCAGTTGGTTAATTATCAACTTTGCCCGCTCTTTCGGTCGATCGAAATCTTTATTCTTCAGATATGCTGTCAGGGTATTTTCCAAATCTCCCGCACTAATGATATTGCCAGCTAAGCCTTCAGGTGCTGCTTGCATTTTGTAAGCGACTCGCCGCAGCATTTCTTGCTTATCTTTAGCATCAATAGTTTTCGGATCGAGCCTGCTATCCTCTACTAAAGACCTTTCCACATCCCATTGATAAAGCAATACGCGCGAAGCTTGATTGTAAAGTTCCGCCCTGTCTCTCGGCAATTCTTGCCCGCGATTTAAAATCGCCATAATCGTCAACAATAACGGATTGCCCGCTAAATCTCGAATCGTTGATGAATACGCTAATGCTCTTTCCATGCGCTCACTAATCCGCGCTTTTTCCACAGCATCAGTAAAAGTTAATTCGTGCCAGCGGCGAACAAAATCCTGAATTTGTTCCGCATTCAAATCTTGGAGGATAAAGTGATGAAACCCTGCATCTTGCAACCGTTGAGGTTTGTAACCAATAATGCGAGACGTGACAATCACTTGCACGCGCGGATACTCATTGGTAAACCGATGAATCGCCGTAATTACATCTTCTCGTTTCCCGGCATCGAAAATTTCATCTAACCCGTCGAACATCACCACAGCGTCGCCTGCTTTAAGCTGTTCCTGTAATTGATGCTGATTCAAGTGACAAATTGAACCGGGGCTTTGATGGAAAAATTCCAGGAAGTTCTTGCAATGTCCTGATTCCCCGCTGCGAATGTAAGTCCGTAATTCTATTAGCAGCGGAATCGGCAGAGATGTCACGCTATTTAAGGGCGATCGCGCCCAGTTTAATGCTAAATATTGTAACAGAGTAGACTTGCCAGAACCCGGATCGCCTAAAATGACAATGTAGGGATACTTTTGCTTGTCATTTCTAACATCTAACACCGATACGATCGGCTGAGAAAAATAACCGCGCCGATATTTCTCTAAATTTTCTAGATCGATCGCCTCTAATTGATTGCTGTCTTGCAGCCGCCGTTGATGTTCTTTAGGAATTTCGTAAGCTTGGGGCACAAATGATTCGTAAATCGATCGCACATCTTGGAAAATAAAGATTTGCCAAACCTTCAGTTTTTCGCGATAATCGTAGGTATTGGGATCGACGCTGCTTAAATTGAGATTGCTGTAACGCTCGCACAGAGCTTCTTGATATTGCCTCAAGTCAAAATCGGGGATAATCCCCGCCGTTTCTTGAGTATTTTTCTGAATGCTATCCAGATTTTGAGCACTCAAGATATCGCGCAAGTCTTTTGAGTCAAAGAGAATTTCTTGAACTTCTGCCAGATACTGAGTGGCGATGGTTTGCCACTTAAATCTTGCGGGTAAAGAAGTTAAATCTAGTTGAGTCCAGGTTTGTTCGAGAAGTTCTGCATCGAGAGATTCGCGATCGCTCTCAAAAGCCTTGCCCAAAATTTCCTTAACAGACTTGTTGCTGATAAACTTTTTAACATCTTTAATATACCGCTTAATTTCCTCGGGGGGAAGTCCGGCGATTTTTAACTGCTGTTGCACCAACTCCAAAAACTTTTTGATTGCTTTGCCCGCTGCGACTTTTCGCGGGTCTTTTTCGCCTAAGAAGACGTTTTTTAGGGAATCTTTAAAAAAATCTTTAGCAAAATCCTTCGCGCCGTCTTTGACTAAATCTTCTAAGATGGGTTTAACGAGAATGCCTACTGCTTCCGTTGCTCCCCAGAGTACCAGCCACTCGATCATAAAGCTAGCCCGAGAATTAATTTATGTTTATAATATAGCAATTATCAAGGATTGATGAAATTCTCAAAAATGTAGGTTAATTTCCCATGACATTCGTGTCCAATTTAGGCTGAAACCCTGATAAATATTGCTTTTAGCTGAGTCTAGATCCCCCTAAATCCCCCTGATAGTCGGGGGACTTTGAGAAGATTCCTGTCCCCCCCTTCTTAAGGGGGGCGCCAGGGATATCGAACCCTAATCGTCAAACAGCAGATTGGTACTACGTTGGACGTTAAGTTGACACCAATGCTCCCGTGGTTGCCCCGATAGGTTAAGGTAGTATGAGTTTTCTGTCGCTGCGCTGCGATTAGCCCCGATCGCCCCTGATTGTTGCCCCCTACTTCCCCTTAAAATTGGGAGAACAAGAGCATCAAAGTTCCGCTTTTTTACAGGGATTTACGGGAGTTCGACTCGGCTATAACGAGCGATCGACAATTAGCTCTTTTATTCTTGGCGGCGGCTCGAAAATAGTTACATTTTTATATGTTTTTTGTCAATCGCTTGTGCTATACTCTAATAATGGGAGTGTGAGCAATTTTAAAATTAACGCACACATTCCTATTATTAAATAATACCAGACCGAACCCAAAAAGTAAAGTAGTTGACCCCAAAAAAAACAAAAAATTTTTGAGATATCATTAAGAAAAGTAAAGGACAAAAATCGTAAAATTGAGATAGGACATTCGCGACAATTATGACATACGACTACGACTTGTTTGTGATAGGTGCGGGTTCCGGCGGATTGGCGAGTTCCAAGCGAGCAGCATCCTACGGCGCAAAAGTGGCGATCGCCGAAAATGACTTAGTAGGCGGAACCTGCGTAATTCGCGGCTGTGTCCCCAAAAAACTGATGGTGTACGCCTCAACATTTTCGCACCTTTATGAAGATGCGGTGGGCTACGGTTGGAGTCCAGTCGAAAGCAGCTTTGATTGGGAAAAACTCATCACCAGCGTAGACACAGAAGTGCGGCGGCTGAGCAAACTGCACATCAGCTTCCTCGAAAAAGCCGGAGTCGAATTAATCTCAGGATACGCCAAATTTATTGACCCCCACACCGTCGAAGTTGGTGATAGAAAAATCACCGCAGCGAAAATCTTAATAGCAGTCGGCGGAGAAGCCAGAAGAGTCCCAATTCCCGGCATCGAACACGCAATTACTTCTCGCGAAATCTTCCTGCAAAAAGAGCAGCCAAAACGGTTGGCAATTTGGGGCGGCGGCTACATCGGCGTCGAATTTGCTTGCATTATGAACGGGTTGGGAAGCAAAGTAACTCAAATCATCCGCACCGACTTAATTTTGAAGGACTTCGACACAGATATTCGCACCAACGTGCAAGAAGGAATGATGAAGCACGGCATAGAAATTTTGACCGAAAGCTCGATCAACCACATTGAGAAAACCCCAGAAGGCTTAAAATTAACTTTGTCGGGGAAATCCGAAGGAACGCTGATAGTAGACGCGCTGTTGTCCGCAACCGGGCGCTTGCCGAATTTGGAAAATTTGGCCTTAGAAAATGCGGGAGTAGAAATCGATAATTGTGCGATCGCAGTTAGCAAAGACAGCCGCACGAGTCAGCCGCACATTTTTGCAGTGGGAGATTGCACCAACCGGATTAATTTAACGCCAATTGCGATCGCCGAAGGACGCGCTTTTGCAGATACTGAATTTGGCCACAATCCCAGAGCAATCAATTACGAAAATGTCCCGTCAGCGGTATTTTCCCAGCCGGAAGCGGGTACAGTCGGCTTAAACGAAGCGCAGGCTAGAGCAAAGTTCCCCGACTCAATTAAGTGCTACACAGCCAAGTTTAAGCCGATGTTTCACGCCTTGACAGGTGCAGATGAGAAAACTTTTGTCAAGTTAATCGTTGAAACTAATACTGACAGAGTTTTGGGCGTGCACATGGTTGGGAAAGACGCGGGTGAGATTATTCAAGGAATGGCGATCGCGGTTAATATGGGAGCTACCAAGAAAGACTTCGACGCGACTATTGGCATTCACCCATCGACTGCTGAAGAGTTTGTGACTCTGCGGTAAAGCTAAAATCGGGATGCGGCAATCAGGAGGCGGCATTGCTCAAGCCGTGTCAATTTACTCGTTACTTTCGCTGGAGCGAAAGTAAGGCAGATAGGCGAGGAAGAGCCTCTATTTTTACTCGTTACTGGTTACTTTCGCTGGAGCGAAAGGAACCAGTTAAATCAAGACACGGCCATGCCCATTGCTGTTAACTTAAGACTGAAAGCCCTGATACATCTCGCTTCCAGTCAAGTTTCGCTCCCCGTCGCATCCCCTTTAAGAAGGGGGAGGAAAGAGAAGATTCCTGTCTCCCCCTTCTTAAGCAGGGCTGTTTTATTCTCCGGTGCGATCGCTAAAAGTAAAAGCGATCGCTTGTCTGATTAACTGCTTGAATTAGTTGTTAATTACTTCAACTATGACCTGAGTTGTTCTTTGTGCAAAATACCCCACGCTCAGAGCAAACCATCTTTTTGTGGCGATGTTAGAGCACGGCAGCAAACTTCAGAAGACCTTGATTTACTCTTGGTCTGTAAAGTGTATAGTGGTCAGAAGGGCAACATAAGATAACCAGGGTAAAAAATACGGCGGGTGTGGATCGAATCAAATCTCTAACCCCAAAGCAACGTAAACCCCTATCAAGGTGCGATCGACTGGCTTTACGTCATCCTACCGATTGGCGATCGACAATAAACCTAGCTTATTGGTAATCACCTGTTAAAAGAAGAAGATTTAACGATCGCCAGCAACCAATTTTCAAGGGTTTGAGGGTCTTCTTCACCACCTTGACAGGGCTGGCGTGGAAGAGCAACCCCAATAGGCTAAACTTGTGTCTGATAACCCAATTGACTAGAAAGCAATGACTACTTCTGTGCAGCAAGACCAGACCGATATTTCTAATACCGTCTCATCAAGCCCACAAATTTTATCTTTCGTGAAAATTATTGAGTATTTATCTCTAGCGGCTTTTATTGGTGCATGGAGCCTTACTAGAGTTTTTCCAGACAATCAACTTATCGTTATCTGGGCAGCGGTTTTTCTCTCTAGTTTTATTTTTCTCTTCCTGGCCAATAGACAATTGGCTTCCAACTCTAGGAATCGTGCTAATGAGTTAGAGATCCGAAGAAAAGCTCAACTCTATAGTTATCTATTAAACCCGAATACTTCTTCGGAAAACAATCTGATAACTCCCGTGAGAGAAAAGGCTTTACGATATTGCCAGGAGTTGATTGACGACTATAAAAACACCAGAGAGACTTCGAGAAATATTTACTATACTTTCCAATTGGCAACCGTTATTTTATCGGGAGTCACACCAATTTTAGTATTGGTAGACAAATTGGAACCAAGTCAAGCGTTCTTCAAGTGGCTGCCGGTAATTTGTCCCGCTGTCGCCTCGATAGTCGCCAGTATAGTTACCTCCTTTCCTTTTCAGGAGAATTGGATTTCTGCTAACACAACTGTGGAATTGTTAGAAGCGGAACAGGAGAAATTTGTATTGGGAGTGAGTCCGGCTTATCGTTACGATGATGGAGCCGACGAAGCCCAACATCAACAAATGGCAAAAATGGCAATAGAAAACTTTATCACTCAGGTGAATGAGATTCATCTCAAGCAAATCCAAAAACCAGATGAGACACGGTCAAAGGAGCAGAATACAGAGCCAACTCAATCTACCGAGTCAAATGAGCGGCAGAGTTAACCAAGCTGACAATACCAGTAAGCAGGTAGGGTTAATTGAGGGCTAACTGCTAGGCAAATCTTCCTCAGAAGGAGAAGAAGTCAATTCTGTTTCTGAGGAAGGCCTATCCATAAGCGAGTCGCGATCGAAATGCCAAGACTTGGTGCAAGCAGATATCAATTTTGAATCTTGCTATCGAGCCAGTGCTCTCCGATCCAAATAGCAGCACCATTAGTCAGTAATAGCAGCATTATCAATACCATAACTTTTGAAAACATACACTATTCTTATGTGAGAATTCCAACCATCAAGCTTTCTCCTGTCTGTGGGGCGACTGCCTTATATAAATAATAGGTTTTAAAATTCCCTTGTACTTTACCTATTGGTTTGACTCCCAAAGCTGTAATCTTTTTTATTTCAATCGTTTTTAAGCCGAGTCTAGTTTCATCTTGACACCAATATTTGAGTTTTTTTTTATGGATTTGGGGTAGTAGACTCTAACCACAAAGCTATTTTGAGCCAATTGTTTAGTTATTTTTTAACTCGATAGCGGCAGTTGCATCTTTTTTGTTACTGCAACGTCTTGGGACTTTTAATTTGGCTTTCATTCGATAGTGTACTTGCTTGTGTAATGTTTGATATTTGACTGATACTTGATAGTTTTCTTCTACCTATGTCGCAATTTATTTGTAAGTCTTGAATTCACAGGATTCCTCACTTATTTTTTTTGATATTCCGGCGATTACGGCGGTGGCAATTAAGGAGGGGTCTACCAGTTGATTGTCGTATTTTTAATAGTGATGGCAGACCGCCATCATTATTAAGTGCCACACAGCCCTGTTTCGGCCGATGTTTCACGCCTTGACAGGTGCAGACGAAAAAACTTTTGTTAAGTTAATTGTTGAGACTAATACCGATCGAGTTTTGGGCGTGCACATGGTTGGGAAAGACGCGGGCGAGATTATTCCAGGAATGGCGATCGCGGTTAATATGGGAGCTACGAAGAAAGACTTCGACGCGACTATTGGCATTCACCCATCGACTGCTGAAGGGTTTGTGACTCTGCGGTAAAGCGGGCGAAGCAGCCTAAAGTCGGTTAAAATTCAGATATTGCACCATTTTCCAGAACAGGCAGGATGCCTGTTCCACAGAAAAATTAAATTTTATTGTGGGGTGGGCATCTTGCCCGCCCGTAAAGGGATTAATGAGTAATTCAACCAAACAAAACAAAATTTTAGCATTCTATCTCGGTCAGCAGCCTGATTCACAAGGTCGGGCGATCGAGGATATTTGGTCGTGGGATTACCCGAAGCTGGAATCCGTGCACAATTACATTCAATGGCTGTTTCCGCTAAGAGAAAAGAGTCGCTTTAATTCCAGTGCTCCTACTTTAAATGATGAGGTGATTCAAGCTTTTAGAACAAGTGAAGAGTTGAGAAATAGCTTAGTCCATTCGTTCAAAGTCATGCTGGCGTTTTACGGGTTGGAATGCCGCGAAGGGGAAAACGCAGAAATTGTAATTGCCAAATCCGAGGAATATTTGTCAAGAAAAAGAGAGTGGGTTGAACAATTTAATCACAACTACCTGCGGCTGACTAGGATTCTTACAAGTTTGACAAATTTGGGATTGAAGAATTATGCTTTGGCTCTTTTCAGGTGTTTGGATGAGATATATAATGAAAATCAAAAAAGTATTGGTTTAAAAACTTATACTTATTGGAAAAATGCTGTAAATACTTAGAACCGATATTTGAGAATTATCGCTATAGCCAACCATAGGACCAATAATAAAATTGAATTTTTGTGGAACGGGCCGCAAAGCCTGTTACGGGCGGGCTAAGAGTGCCCAACCCCTACTCCCCACAATAAAATTTAATTTTTGTGGAAGAGGTCGGAGTGCCTGTTGCTGACATTGGTGCAGTTTTCCAGCCCAGGCGGATTAATGCTCAAAATAATATTTTAAATTATTTGAACCTTTTTTGCGATCGTCCTGTCTAAACCCTTCAGATAACGAACTGGTGAGGGAGACTTCACAGGTGTTAGCTGTGTCAGCCAATGTTTTAACCGATAACTGTTCCGACTCGGACTTAGTTGCTGAGTGTCTAAAGGGCGATCGCACTTGCTTTCGCTACCTTTACAAACGCTACCAACACAAAGTCAGGTCAACCCTTTACCAACTCTGCGGCCCGTCGCTTCTTGACGATTTAGCACAAGAAGTATTTCTGCGAGTCTGGAAAGGATTGCCCAAACTCAAGCACCAGGATAACTTTTCTACTTGGCTTTATCGAATCACTTGGAATGTGGCTTCCGATCAAAGACAAGCATTTGCTAAACAGCATTCTTTTGACTTCCAACTCAAAAATCAAGAAGTAATGGATCGGGTTATTCTCAAAGATAACACATCGGACTTGATGCAGTTGCACTATCAAGATTTAGTGCAGCGGGGACTGGAGCAATTGAGCTTTGAACACCGCAGCGTTTTGGTGCTGCACGACTTAGAAGACATCCCGCAAAAAGAAGTAGCCCAAATTTTGGGGCTGCCGGCAGGGACTGTCAAATCTCGCGTGTTTTATGCCCGAAATTCTCTGCGGCAATTTTTGCAAAAACAAGGGGTAGACGAGCTGTGAAGGACAGAATCTGCGACAAAAAGTTAGTCAATTTCTTGAAGCAATATCGCCCAAACGTTCCCGAAGCTGCGCCCGATTTTGAGCAAGAACTTTTAGCAGCAATAGACAGGAATGATGCGGCTGCAAGAGAGTTAAATTCTCGAGGAGAATCGCAATTTACCAGGCATAGTAAAAGGTCAGGAATCCTCTGTTTTCCCAAGTGGGCTTTTCCTTCTGCGATCGCTGCTGGCCTGCTAGTTTTTTGGTCGGGCTATCCTGTGCTAGTGCCCGCACAATTTCACGCGGATGAGGCGGCGCACCTAGAAGCATTTCTCGTAAATAATTGGGAGGGTGTATTGAACGATTCTCCTGGGGAAAATTCGCTCGATCGCGCGCAAACAGACTGGTTGACTTTCAGCTATGCTGCTGACACCGAACCGCCAACAAATAACTAATCTTTAAGAGGTAATTTTCATGTCTATTCGCCGCCTTTCTGCCGTAGCTTTTTTAATGCTGACCCTCGGCAGTGCAACCGCAGCAACAGCCGTTTCCAACCCCGTCGAACCGCAGACAATTGCCCAAAACCAGCGTCCCAATCGGCCAGGTGGCAAGCAAGGTGGGATGTTCGATCAACTCAATTTAAGCGCCGACCAAAAGCAGAAAATGCAGGCAGTTCGCGATCGGTACAAAGACCAAGTTTCCCAGCGGATGCAAGCAGTCCGCCAAGCCAGACAAGAATTGGAAACGATGATGGCCGGCACGGCAAATGCCAGCCAAATGCGCGAAAAACACCGTCAAATAATCGGATTGAGGCAGCAGTTGGAAGAGGTGCAATTTGAAAGTACACTCGCCATGCGAGAATTGCTCACGCCCGAACAGCGCAGCCAATTAGCTCAAATGATGCAGCAGCGCCGACAAACTGCTAAAAACCGGATGCAAAACGGTCAAAAATCGCAGTAGTCAAAAACCGCAGTAATTGACGAGTAGTTTTGAGTGAATCGCAGGGTGCGCAGTGCGCACTCTGCGATTCATTGCAAGCAGGTATAAATCAATAAATGCAGACCGGGAGAAACGCTGCTTTTCTGTAATCTATGCAAGGGCTTTCTATCTTCGGAAAAGCAGTCTAAAAGCGCAGCAATTTCAAGTGTCTTCGATTGCTTTATATCTTCGGAAAATCCGTATATATTTTCATCTACTTATTATCGGTTTTAAGTTTTTTATTTAATAACTCATATTAAGTTAAAATAATTAGTTGGGAAGTCTCATAAACATTTCTGGATGAATTTACAGGACGATTCGAGTTACATTTATTTACACGGATTTGCTTCAAGTCCCGATTCAGCTAAGGCTAAATATTTCCGAGAGCGCTTTTCTTACCTAGGAATTGACCTAAAAACTCCCGATCTCAATCAAAACGATTTTTCCGGCCTCACTCTCACCCGCCAATTAAACCAAATAGAAACAGAATTTTTGCCAACCCAATCCTCCAAATCTCCCACAGAAAATTTAAAAAATCTAGGGGGAGTCACCATAATAGGGTCGAGTTTTGGGGGGCTGACAGCGGCTTGGTTGGCCCAGCGACAATTGTCAGTAAAACAAATAGTTTTGTTAGCACCGGCTTTTCAATTTATCTCCCACTGGCTGCCACTGTTGGGACAGCAACAGTTAGAAAAGTGGCAGTCTGAGAAATATCTGCCCGTTTACCACTACGGCGAACAGCGTTATCTGCCGCTGCATTATCAGTTTGTGGCAGATATGGCTCAATACCCTGAAGAAAAATTAATGCGGTCAGTGCCTACGTTAATTCTTCACGGGAAGCATGATACAATAATACCGATTCAAGCTAGCAGAAATTTTGCCGCTAACCGTCCCTGGGTGCAATTAATCGAATTAGAAGACGATCATTCTTTGGGAAATGTCCTAGCGGAAATTTGGGAAGCGATTCCAAAGTTTTGCCAATTCAAAAATTAAAATGTGACCAACTTGCAAGTCTTAACACTCAAATGACTGAACAAGATCGATCGACTCGCACCTTAGCCGTTGACATTGGCGGAAGCGGCATCAAAGTTATGGTTTTGGACGGTGAAGGCGAACCCCAAACCGAACGCAGCCGTTTAGAAACGCCTCAACCGCCGAAACCTGAACCCGTACTGGAGGCGATCGCCTCTTTAGCGAGCGGACAAGGGGAATTTGACCGAGTATCCGTCGGTTTTCCCGGTGTCGTGCGTCTAGGCGTCATCAAAACTGCAGTGAATTTAGATCCGTCTTGGATAGATTTTGACCTACAAACTACCCTCAAAGATCGCTTGGGAAAACCTGTGCGAGTGGCTAACGATGCCGATATTCAAGGATTGGGAGCAATTGCTGGGACGGGGGTAGAATTAGTAATTACCCTTGGCACCGGTTTCGGTTCTGCCTTATTTGTCGATGGTATCTTGGTGCCAAATCTAGAATTAGGACATCACCAGTTTCGCAAAGGGGAAACTTACGAACAGCAATTAGGGCGATCGGCATTAGATACAGTCGGTTCCAAAAGATGGAATCGCCGTCTGGAAAAAGCGCTCGCCTCTCTGCAAAATCTCTTTAACTGCGATCGCATTTACATCGGCGGCGGCAATACTAAAAAGATTGTTTTTGACTTACCACCGCAGGTTAAAATAGTACCCAATGTGAGCGGTTTGTTGGGCGGAATTGCTTTGTGGCGCGATTAAATAAACAAACTTGGTGGCAAAAATGCCCATCAATATCAAAGAAACCGGGTTTTTGGCCCGGATTAAACGCAATAATCCAGTTTTTTCGTAAAAAACCCGGTTTCTGAATCGAGGACAGTTGATTTGGTTTTTTGGCTTGGGCGATCGGGGTTTAAAAAATTATTCGCCCATCGGATCGCGGTAGCGTTTGGGTTCATCCTTGCGAAACAGATTCGCCAAACCAAGGATGCCCAACAAACCCAATGCACCCCAATGCTGGTTGTCGCCCTTGCTTTCTTGAAAGGGAGTTCTGTCTAGAACAACCCCATTAGAATCAGTATTGTTTTGCGCCGGCTCAGAGTTAGTTTGAGCTGAGGCAGGCATAGCTGAAGGGAGAACAGCCAAACTTAAAGCTATGAGGGTAGCGGCGGTAGTTTTAGATATATTTGAAGGCTTGACTTTCATAAAAAAACTCGGTAAGTGGGAAACTCAGAGGCTTTAGCCCTGAGAGGAAAACGACTCGGCGATTTCCATCGCCTTGAATCCCCTTACGGGGTAGAGGGGTATAGTTGCCCCAGAGGTGAGGTATGGTTGCCTCAATCTCCTTTCGGAGTAAAGTTAGCTTTGCCAATGTTTTAAGAGCTTGCGCCGGCTAGCAGCACTCTCGAGCGTGACATACCAGACTGTTTAACCGCTAGCGACAGAGCGAGGGACTAGCTACGCATCAAGCGGGTGTCGTGACTCAAAAAACGTAGTCAATTAAGACTGAAGCTGGTCAGAACGGCTTGTTAGATTTCTCCTTCAAGCCTCATCCCTTTAGGCTGAGGTTCCTGACACTCGGTTTCCAAATATCAGCAGTTACTATCTCAAAATAATCAATTTGCCGCGCCTGGGGCATCAATCGAGCGACATAAACTCACTTCCCTCTCTCCTCTTGCTTTCGAGATAGAAAAGGCTATATCCTAAGTTTAGACACCTTTGATACAGCATTCGTAAGTCGGCATTAGGCAAAAAATTCAGCAGCGAGGTAAAAAAGAAAAATTTTTGCATTCGTAATTTTTCTTGACTTGTGCCTTCTGCCTGGCTTTGTAAGGTGACAATCTCAATCAAAAGTTTAAAATCATACCATGCTTCCCTTTATCCGAAAAGACTTAGCCGAACTTACCGCATACACTCCCCATCCCGGGGGCGCGTCAGGAGAATCAGCGCACTCGGAAAGTGTACTCGATCGCCTCGATACCAATGAATGCCCCTACGACTTGCCAGAAGAATTAAAAAAAAAGCTAGCTTGGACTTACCAGCAGTTAATTGAGACAAATCGTTATCCCGACGGAGGCCACGCAGCGCTCAAAGAGGCGATCGCCCAATACGTCAATGAATCAATCACAATCCCCGCGCTAGGTGGGGTTGCACGGCCCAAAACCGCCATTACAGCCGACAATATTTCTGTGGGCAACGGTTCCGACGAACTAATTCGATCGCTCTTAATAGCTACTTGCTTGGGCGGTAGCGGCTCTATTTTCGTTGCGAATCCCACCTTTTCGATGTATGGAATAATCGCCCAAACCCTCGGCATTCCCGTTGTGAGTGTTCAGCGGAAAGAGGAGAATTTTGAAATCGATATCGAGGCTGCTAAAAGGGCGATCGCCCAAAATAAAAATCCCCCCGTGCGCGCCGTCTTTGTCGTTCATCCCAATTCCCCCACAGCCAATGCCTTGACACCAGATGAAATAGAATGGCTGGAAAATTTGCCGTCAGAAATATTAGTAGTAATTGACGAAGCTTATTTTGAATTCAGCCAGAATACTTTAGCCGACCAATTGCACCATCACCCGAATTGGATAATTTTACGCACATTCTCCAAAGCATTTCGACTAGCATCAATGAGAGTCGGGTATGCGATCGCCCATCCCGAACTCGCAGCGGCGTTAGAAAAAATCCGCCTCCCCTACAACCTCCCCAGTTTTTGCCAAGTTGCAGCAGAATTGGCCCTAGCGCAACGGCAATTATTGCTGGCAGTAATTCCCGAAATTATCTCAGAAAGAGCCAAATTAATTGCAGCGCTAACTCAGTATCAAAAATTGCAAATTTGGCCGAGTGCGGCTAACTTCGTTTACCTGCGGGTGAAAGCTGGTGAGGGCGAATCCCCCCAACAGGAACACCAACAAATCATGCAGCACCTAAAAGAGCGAGGTACTTTAATTCGGCATACTGGGGGAGGTTTGCGAATTACGGTGGGTAGCCCGGAGGAAAATCAGCGAACAGTCGATCGAATCGCAGCGATTTTCGATTAAAATTAATATCCACCGTTGCTCAATAGAATGCTAATAATCAACTCTGTAGAACTGTTCAGCGGAGTAGGAGGCTTAGCAATAGGCGTATCAAAAGCCGGCTTTTGTCATACAGCAGTTATCGATCGGGATAAAAACGCCTGCGAGACAATTCGCGAAAATCAGCGTCGGGGTGTAAAAGCCATCGCCAACTAATCTGTTTTTGAGACAGATATCGCTAAATTCGACGATCGTTTTGTTGTCGCGCCGCGCGAAGGGTTTGGGGAAATACGCCTACTAAAAGTGCCAAAGCTTCATCGGGGATTTGTGCCACCGTTTCCGAATCCAAATATTGTTCAAACTGAGTTAAAATCATGTGTGCGCGTTCCAAAGCTGTCGGCTTTGCCGTTAACTGTTCCGTTAACCGCACCCACTGCCGCCGAATTCCCAAAGCTTTCTGTCTTTCTTCGGTAGATTGAGGGTAAACCAAACAAAAATCGCCCACGGGAATCGCCTGTCGAGAGTCAAAATCAAAAGCACCCCCAACGGCAGCCCCTGGCCCGGCAAAGTCGGCGTGGAAGCGTTTAATCAAAATTAGACCGTTTCGGCGACGGCTATCTACCATCAACAGCTTGCCGCTGTTGATTTCTGCGAGAATGTCAGAGGAGTGGGGGTGTTGTGTCAAATCTGTGCCAAGGTTTCGATGTCGCAAGTCCGGGTCAGCATAAAAGCCGGCGCGGATAATATCGCTAGAGGTGAAGTACCCCAACTTGCTTCGCTGATTTTGGGGCTTCCAACATCAACTCAATTCAAGGACGGTCTTATTCGTCTTTGGAGCTTCCCGTTTCATCCGCCGATGCCTCTACACAGTCGTCTGTGTTTTGGTCTTACTGGGCGTCCACAGGCAGACCCTCGGCTTCCCCAAGAGTTATTTCTTTGTTTATTTGGCTGCCTTATGTTTGGACTTATCTTTCTACCAGTGACACAGAGGGCTATCTCAGAGTGAGATCGAGAGCGAATCCCATTCACACTTCTGAGGAACTATCCAGCTTTACTATAGAGAACGCCATGCAAGATAGCAGCAAAATTAGTATACAACATTACAATAGAACAAAACAATGTTGCTTCGCTTTTATTTATTGGTCAAAATTCATCCCCACCTTTGAGAAGGATGGGAAATTCTTTGGACACTCAGTTAAAATCAAAGCTGGATGAAGGATCGACTTGTCGATCCGCCCACTGGCGATCGAGATTATTCATGTGAACGAACCTGACAGTCAAGGTCGTACCGTTAGACCGCAGGCTTCTTTTTCCTTTTTTGCAAAGGCTTTTTTGAGTGACGAAGTTCCCCCGCCACCTTCATGACTTAGACCAATCTTCTTTATAAGTTTGGCTGAGTTTTCATCTCGATCCAAAGATTCTCCGCATTGACAGGAATGCCATCGCTCCGACAATTCTTTCGGTACTTTATTGAGGCAATTCCAACAGTGTTGAGAAGTTCCCTTGGGCTCTATAAATAAAACGCTTTTACCTAATTTCCAAGCAACATATTTGAGAACAGCAGCGAATTGACCATGAGCAGCATCAAGTATTGATTTATTCAAGCCACTTTTAGCAGCTTGACCATTTGGCAAGTAAACCAAGTTACCATTGTCAATATCGGTCTTAACCTTGGCACGTCTGGTTAAATTTTTGAGCCTCAAATCTTCGACTATTAAAGCATCACATTTACCAAACAGTTCCTGTGCTGTTTTAAATTGAAAATCCAGCCTCGCTCTGGCTACAAATTGGTGAAGTTTAGAAATCTTACTCCTGATAATTTGCCAAGGCTTAGAATCTTTAACTCTCTTAGCTAGTTTCGATTGAAGTCTTGCTAATTTCTCAGCAGATTTCCTCAACAACCTGGGATTTTCGATTCTTTCGCCAGTGGACGTATAGACATAATTGGTGATTCCCAAATCAATGCCGAGACTGTTTTCTTCGGTCGGTTGAATTTCTACAACCGTTACTGGGACTGTTTTATCTTCTAGCATTAGGGAAATATACCACCCATCTGCTTCTCTAATAATTGTTCCAGTCTTAACCTTGAAACCTGGCGGTATTGAGCGATGGAATACCATTGGTACTTGACCTATTTTTGCAAGGTCAATACAAATTCTATTTTGCTCATCCTTGATAATATCGAGATTATCTAATTGAGGGTAAGTAAAAGATTTGTAGTAGTGGAAACCTTTGAATTTTGGTTGGCCTCTACGATTACCGTTTTTGTCCGGTGTTGTAAAATTCGAGAAAGAAGTTTCCACTCGGTTAACTACATCCTGCAAAACCTGAGAATCCAAGTTTTTGTAATCCGGAAATAGCTTCTTAGTGTTTTTTAAATCGGCTAACTGTATGGTTTGCCATTGCACATAACCGCCCTCAATGTTTGAGAAAATATCACCTTTCTTGGTCAGAGGATTACCCAATTCATCCTTTTTTCTGCCATCCCTAGTTTGTGTTCTAGTTAAGGGAATGTTTTGATAGATTTCCTCAACAGGGACTATAGATGCAGTCAAAGGACAAGCATTGATAGGTGTTCTTGTGGATTCCCACCATCTAAGTCTTTCGCCTAGTCGATAGTTGTACTGCCTACGACAGAGTTCTAGGTGTTTTACGATGGTTGTTGATTGGGCTTTTGTGGGCTTGAGGCGGTATTTATACGTTAACTGCATCAGAAACTTCCTTTTTTCGACCTTTGCACAGTATAGTCGGTGTACCTCTAAAATGCAACACCGACAAAAAAACATGAAAAACGACTTTGTGTCAAGCGCTCGCTCGGTTTCAGACCTCAAGGCTCATCTGGTTCTGTGTACCAAATATAGGCGTAAGGTGTTCAATGCCCAGATGTTGGACAGACTCAAGGAAATATTTGTCGATTTGAGTGAAAAATGGTCGTGTAAAGTTATAGAGTTTAATGGTGAAGAAGACCATATTCACTTGCTGTTTCAGTATTATCCGCAGATGGATTTGTCAAAATTTGTAAATAATATCAAGTCTGTGGCAAGCCGTCGGCTCAGGAGCGAATTTCCTGAAAGGGTGAATGAGTTTTATCGCAAGGAAGTTCTGTGGAGTAGTTCTTACTTTATTGCGTCTTGTGGAGGCGTCACTGTTTCAACACTTAGAAGGTATATTGAAAATCAAGATGCTCCCGAAGTCTAATTGTCGGTTTCCGTCCGCGACAACCGACGCTTCTGGACATCCCTGCGGTGATTTATTCGGGGTACTTCGCGCTAGCGCTCAGATGTATCCCCTTTAAATACACGCCTGGGACTTCCCGGCTGTTAGTTAAAGTTATAAATTAATACTGTCACAAGGTGGTAGCGTGAGCGCGCTCGAATATCAAATGCAGGTACAACAAGCAGTAGACACCCTGAAAGCGGATCTCCCGACGCTTTTTGAAAAAGACATCTCCTACGAGATATACACAAAAGGTGTCTATTTTCAAGATCCTGTTAACAAATTTAAAGGAAAAATCAACTATCGCATTATCTTTTGGACTTTGCGATTTCACGGGCAGCTATTCTTTAGCGAGATTCACTTCGACCTGCACGGCGTAAGTCAGACAGATCCTGATACTATTGTGGCAAATTGGACTGTTCGTGGCATCCTGCGGGTTCCCTGGAAAGCTCGGATTTTTTTTAACGGCTACTCTACTTATAAACTGGATAAAGACGGCTTAATTTACGAACATATCGACACCTGGGACAGAGCTCCCGGAGAGATTTTAAAGCAGTTTTTCCGCAAGGGGGAGGATGCGAGCCAAGGATAAGCCAAAAAGGTCGATCGCGCCGGACTATCTGGGCCGGCCACCAAACTAACTTATAATGGCTAAAATAATCATCATCCCTCCGATCCATTTTCTGCTATGTGTAAATTGCTAAATTGACATCTTCCCCGCCGTGAACGACGCGGATTCCTAAACCTCACGATTTAGGTTTCTGTTTCTTAGCAGTCGCCTTCACAGATTTACTCTGTTCAGGTCTTACACTCGCTCCGCAGACTGACACCGCAAGCCCTGCGGCCAAAATGTTTTTACTCGCGTTAATGTCACGGTCATGGTGAGTTCCGCACTCTGGACATTCCCATTCTCGAACACTTAACGGCAATTCAAGGGCAATATGCCCACAATTACTGCACCGCTTAGAACTAGGAAACCATCTATCTATCTCAATATAGGTTCTCCCATACCAACGGCATTTGTAAGCTAATTGACGGGTTACTTCTCCCCAACTTACATCTGATATAGCTAGCGCTAATTTGGGGTTTTTGACCAGGTTTTTAACCGCTAAATTCTCAACTACAATCGTTTGGTTTTCACGAACTAATGGAGTCGTTAGCTTATGTAAATGGTCTTTTCGGCTATCGGTTATTTGAGCGTGAACCTTAGCTACCTTAATTCTGGCTTTTTCTCGATTTTTTGACCCTTTCTGTTTTCGAGAAAGACTTTTTTGGACTTTACGCAATCTTCGGTAATGTTTCTTAAAGTGTTTAGGATTAGCGACTTTATCCCCGTCGCTAGTAATCATAAGACTACTAATTCCTAAGTCAATTCCTATCACTTTGTCGCTAACAGGTAAGGGTTTAATAGTTGGATCATCAAATCTAATTGAGATATGCCAACGTCCTGATGGATGTAATCTAACCGTTACCCTACTAGGTTCACAATATGAGGGTATTTGTCTTGACCATCGAATAGGTAAAGGGTCTAAACATTTAGCTAAATAAATTTGTCCGTTTTTAAATTTAAAAGCAGACTTAGTAAATTCTACACTTCCTCCTTGATGTTTTTTCTTAAAGTTAGGATACCTAGCCCTACCAGCAAAGAAATTAGTAAAAGCAGTTTGTAAATGTCTCAAGCCTTGCTGTAAAGGAACACAACTAACTTCATTTAAAAAGTCTAATTCTTCTTGTTTTTTCCAAGACGTTAACATGGAGGAAGTTTGACTGTATCCTATTCTTTCTTGCCTTTCGTACCATGCTTGAGTTCTTTCGTGGAGAGCTTTATTGTAAACCAATCTTACACAGCCGGCGGTACGCCGCAATAGCGACTCTTGTTCTGGCGTTGGGTAAAATCGGTAACTGTAAGCTTTTTCCATACCTGACATTTTAGCATATATTTTGTGAAAGGTTAAAATTCAATAGTAAAGCCGTCTTGGAAGGACGGGGTTTGGGACCCAAAATTTTCGATGATTGTCACCTCTGATTCAATTTCTGCTACTTGCACTCCTGAAAAACATCATGGCTGATATTGTCGAGACTGCCACCAATGCCGACTCTTTCAAAACACTCGTGACTGTTATTGAAGCGGCTGGTTTGTTAGATTTCTTGCAAAGTCCGGGCCCCTACACCGTCTTAGCACCAACTGACGAGGCATTTGCCAAAATTCCTACGAACACTATTGCATCTTGGCTGGAAGACATACCCAAGCTCAAGAAAATTCTGACCTATCACATTTTGTTTGGCGAGGTACTAACGGAGAACTTGCTTGAGTTAAGTTCTGCTGAAACAGTGGAAGGTTCTGTGGTGGGAATTGATACTTCAGACGGCATTAAAGTGAATGATGCTAAAGTTCTCACTCCCAATATTCTTGCCGACAATGGCGTCATTCATATCATTGATGCGGTGCTAATACCAGCATTAGTTGCAGCATAAAAAAACTTGTGTTTTCGCCGATCGATATCGGGTGCGCAAGGCGCACCTTACGCCTATAATAAATTTAGGATGGGCGGGGAAAATCACTGATAAATGTCGGGTGCGCACCTTACGCCGATAAATGTCGGGTGCGCACCTTACGCCGATAAATGTAGGTGTACCCAGAGTACATTACCCTACATTTTAAACTAATTATCCGAACCTAAAATCAACCCCGAGCGCGCCGGCAGGCTCAATTCTAAATGCCGAGTTTCCCCGTCACCTTTCCAAACAAACTCGCCTTTTCCATACAGCAATTTATCGTGAGTAGATGTCAAATTAGCTGGCTCAAAGCTAATATTAGCTGGTTCTGTCGAGACATTGACAGCAACAACTACTTCCTCATGCCCCAAAATTCGGGCAAAAACGTAAACTGCTCCCTCAGCAAACAGAATGTGGTAGGATCCCGTGCGGAGGGCAGCGTATTTGTGCCGCAAAGCTATCAACTGCTTGTGATAATCTAAAACATCAAGTTCCCACTGAGATTCTAAGGGAAAACCGCGGCGGGAATCGGGGTCTAGAGCACCGGGTAAACCAACTTCATCGCCGTAGTAAATGCTGGGAGCTCCAGGAAAAGTTAACAGCAGCAAAGTTGCAAGTTCGACGCTAGCTTTATCCCCTCTAGCAATTGTTAACAACCTAGCGGTATCGTGACTGGCCAACAAATTTAGTTGAGTTAGCTGTATCTGCCACGGATATAGGTCTAAAACCTGCTGAATTTGGGCGCCGTACTCTTTAGCAAAAAGCGCCGGATAGGGAAAGTAAGAACGGCCTTCAAGTTGAGCTAAATCTACCCTGTCGCCCGCTGCAAAAGCAATTGTCGGCGCAGCAAACAGATAATTCATTACGCCGTCAAATTGAGTACCGTCGAGCCATTCTCTCGCATCTTCCCAAACTTCGCCCACAATGTAAGCTTCGGGATTAACTGCCTTAACTCGTTCTCGAAATTCCTGCCAAAATCCCGGGCTTTTAATTTCAAAAGGAACGTCCAGCCGCCAGCCATCGACGCCGAACTTAATCCAATATTCGGCGATTTCCATGATGTATTCTCGCACTTCTGGATTGTCGTGATTGAATACAGGAAGGGCTCGATTCCCATCCCAACCAGCATAGTTAGCAGGAAAATTGCCGTCGTAGGCAGATAGCGGCCAGCCTTCTATTTTAAACCAATCCAACCAAGGAGAATGCGGGCCGTTTTCGAGGATGTCGTGAAAGAAGAAAAAGCCGCGGCTGGCGTGGTTGAATACGCCGTCGAGGACGATTTTGATGTTGCGGTCGTGGGCGGCGTCTAGAAGATCTTTAAAAGCTAGATTGCCGCCCAACATGGGATCGACTTGATAGTAGTCGTGGGTATGGTAGCGGTGATTGCTGGCCGACTGAAATATGGGGGTGAAGTAAATTGCGTTAATGCCTATGTCTTGCAAGTAATCTAGTTGTTCCATAACGCCCCACAAGTCCCCGCCTTTGTAGCCTTGCAAGGTGGGGATTTCGTGCCATTCTTCCCACATGAAGTTTTGCAGCAGGCGTTTGCGGGGCTGTTTGCTTTTGGCGAAGCGATCGGGGAATATTTGGTAGAATACCGCGTGTTTAACCCAGTCCGGCGTTTGAATTTGCATACACTTTTGCTAGCTTTTACGCCTTAGGCTACAGTAGCAGAGGTTTGTAGGGGATCTAGCTTTTGGTAGAGAACAGACATTTTATCCAATGTTGTCGATCGACCAATTGTAAAATATTACACAAATTTGCAGTCAATCTCAGATTGAAAACTGACTCTACCTAGAAATTTATCGTCCCGGCGGGCGGCGCTTCCTGACTGCTGTGGAGTCGGACAAACTCAGATAACAGGAACGCCAGCAAAAAGAACCGGAGCAAACTCAAGTAGAACCAGAGCGCGAGGAAGGGCCCAAACACAGCGTCAGCGGGCGCGGCGGTGCGATCGACCAGCCTGGAAAAAGAACCACACCGCGATGAGCCTGGATGAAGAAATTGCCAGAACGGGGAATTTACCCAAAAAACTTGTAATTAACACCCCAAACCCCGAACCTTATTCTTTTGTTAAACTGCCCTTATTTATTGAGGGGTATTTTAACTCACAACTCAAAACTTTTTCAAATATCCATTATTTATTGATGAGTATTTTAACTCACAACTCACAATTCCTAACTTTAGTCCCGGACGCACTCTAACTCTCATAAACCGGGTTTTTTAACTCTTATTCAGGGTGGGAAGAAGTATTTGGATTAAACAACCCGGTTTCTGGGTAAGCGACTCAACTCATACCTCAAAACTCAAAACTTCCTTGCTCCCCCCCCTTGTCAAGAAGCCCTCACCATCCGACACTGTACTTGGAGAGTTAATCGACCCTAGGGAGAAAGTTCCTTGAAAAAAGTCTTAGCCATCATCCTCGGTGGCGGTGTAGGCACCCGCCTTTACCCCCTAACCAAACTGCGAGCCAAACCCGCAGTTCCCCTCGCAGGCAAATATCGCCTCATCGATATTCCTGTCAGCAACTGCATCAACTCCGAAATAGTCAAAATCTACGTTCTCACCCAATTCAACTCGGCATCCCTCAACCGTCACATCTCTCGCACCTACCAGTTTTCCGGCTTCACCGAGGGATTTGTCGAGGTGCTCGCCGCCCAGCAAACTCAGGAAAACCCCAACTGGTTTCAAGGGACAGCCGACGCAGTTCGCCAATATCTCTCGCTGCTAGAACAGTGGGACGTTGATGAATACTTGATTCTTTCGGGCGATCACCTGTACCGCATGGACTACCAGAAGTTTGTGCAAAGACACCGCGAAACCAACGCCGATATCACCCTCTCGGTTTTGCCAATGGACGATAAGCGGGCCTCGGATTTTGGTTTGATGAAAATCGACGACAGCGGCCGCATTGTTTCTTTCAGCGAAAAGCCAAAAGGCGATGCGCTCAAACAAATGCAGGTGGATACTACTAAACTGGGACTGACAGCGCAGCAGGCTCAGGAAAGTCCTTACATTGCTTCGATGGGGATTTACGTCTTCAAAAGAGAAGTTCTGATTAAACTCCTGAAAGAATCTCCAAACCAAACTGATTTTGGTAAAGAGATAATTCCTAATTCTGCAAAAGACCACAACGTTCAAGCTTATTTGTTTGACGATTACTGGGAAGATATCGGAACCATTGAGGCTTTTTACGAGGCTAACTTGGCTCTGACAAAACAGCCTCAGCCGCCTTTCAGTTTCTACGATGAAAAGGCGCCGATTTACACTCGCCCGCGTTTCTTGCCGCCGACTAAGCTTTTAAATACTCAAGTGACTGAATCGATTATTGCTGAAGGCTGCATTCTCAAAGAGTGCCGCATCGACCATTCTGTATTGGGAGTTCGATCGCGCATTGAAGCTGGATGTACGATTCAAGACACTCTGGTCCTGGGTGCTGACTTCTACGAACCCGACGCCGAACGGCATTCGAGTTTGGACAGCGGTGGCGTCGCCCTCGGTATCGGTACAGATACTACAATTCGCCGCGCGATTGTGGATAAAAATGCCCGCATCGGCCGCAATGTTCAATTAATTAATAAAGACCGAGTGGAAGAAGCCAACCGCGAAAACCAAGGTTTTTACATCCGCAGCGGCATTATCGTAGTCCTGAAAAATGCCACGATTCCTGATGGAACTATCATTTAGTTATTAGTCATTAGTCATTAGTCGTCAGTCATTAGTTTTTTAAGTTAAAATCTGTTACCTGCTTTTCAAGTGACTGATGATAAATAACTAAATTAGTGACCGATCACCAATGACCGATGACTGATGATTGATGACGAAATAAATTATTTTTTTCGAGTTCATTATTAAGGGCAACCGCTGATGCGAGGTGGTCGAAATACTTCGCTTTATTAAAAACATTGCGCATTAATAAGGGCATCGCCCATTAATAAGGGATAGTCTCTGCTAGGGTCTGCGGTGATACAGATATGTTCGATCGCCTGCGTCTGGCGAATAGCTTCTGATGCTTGTATTTGCGATCGTAGCACGACTGACAAATGTGCTGCCCGTTTCTGAGTACAACACAACTCTCGGAACTATCCTTCCAATCGTCGCAGCAGCCGCAAGGCCAACTTAGCAAATAATTCATAATGTTAGCACTCTCGTAGCGTTAAAAGCTTATCGATCTACTATCCTATCTTAATTTTTTGAAAAGTGTGTGTTCTAGTTAACAGACACCCGAAATATTATGTTATATTAATTAAACTTAAATCTATGATGATACTGAAAAAATAAGATTATATAGTACCGCTCTGATGTGAGGGGAAAATATCTCGAAAGGTTGTGGAATAACTGCGGGCTTTAGGGTATAAGTAGGCCTGAATTCAGGCAGCAGATTCGACCATAGTTGCTGATGAGAACTGTCTAGGATTTGCATTGGGTGAAAAGCTCAGATCGAGAAGTTCGATCGCACCGCACACCGCAAAAAAAGAGCAAAAAAAGATCGATCGTCCGCGCCAGTCAACCCGGATTTGGCTCGAAAGAGCAACAGCAGCAGCTTTCCCGGGCTCGCCTCAACCGGGCAGCAGCCTAAAGCTCTCGCCGCCTCGTCCAAGCCCTCGGGCGCACAACTCCTCAAAACTAATCGTGGCAAGAGTTTCACCGTTTAAAAGCTCAAAGGTATAGCAACGGCCCTGACGGGTGAGGACGTTCTTAATTGATATCAAACCATTGTTTTTCTTGTCGAAGGCCAAAAGCATAAGAAAGCCGCCTGCTCCGGCGGCCTTGAGCACAAGAGAGCCGAATGCTATAAAATCTCAAACAGCAGCGGAGTGCGGAAATTGCGATCGAACGCCAAGCAACAACCGAACTCGATCGAGCGCAAACCTTTGATAACCTATAATTTGAATCAGATGCCGCAGGCACTTTTGCCCCTGGCATCAAGCTAATTCGCCATCCTGCTAATTTGGGATTTATTCTTTCTAACAACTAACAACTAACAACTAATAAAGAGAGGATTGCTTAATGGCTGCAACAGATTTTAAAGACTATTACGCTATTTTGGGACTCAACAAAACTGCCAGCTCTGACGAAATTAAAAAAACTTTTCGCAAACTAGCCCGGAAATATCACCCGGACATGAACCCCGGGAACAAAGAAGCCGAAGCTCGTTTTAAAGAAGTAAACGAAGCTTACGAAGTGCTCTCAGACCCAGAAAAACGGAAAAAATATGACCAATACGGTCAATACTGGAAGCAAGCTGCCACAACACCAGGCGGATGGCCAGGCGGGGGCGCTACGAATGTGGACTTTGGCGGGGTTGACTTCAGCGAGTACGGCAGTTTTGACGAATTTATCAATGCCTTGCTAGGCCGCGCAGGTAGCAGTGCGGGTAGTGGGCGCAACGGTAAGTGGAATTACAGCAACTACCGCACCAGCAGCGGCGGACCCACCGGTTTTGGCGGATTTGAAGATTTCGCGGGGTACGAAAACCGCAGCGCAGGAAGCTCTCTCGACACCGAAGTGGCGGTTTCCCTGACTCTGGGGGAAGCATTTCGGGGAACTTCCAAGCGAGTCGCCACGGGCGAAGTTTCGATTCCTGCAGGAGTGAAAACCGGCAGCAAAATTCGGATAAAAGGCAAAGGTCAAGTTGACCCGTACACGAAGCAGCAGGGAGATTTGTACCTAAAATTAGAAGTTTTGCCTCACTCTTTCTTCCAGTTTGAGGGAGAAAATTTGGTCTGCGAAGTGCCGATAACTCCCGACGAAGCGGTGTTGGGAGCTTCAATGGAAGTGCCGGCGCCTGAAGGTACGATCACTGTGAAAGTTCCAGCCGGGATTCGTTCGGGTCAGTCTTTGCGGTTGCGGGGCAAAGGATGGCCGAAACCGAAGAAAAACGAGCGGACTGATTTGTTGGTAAAAATTGCGATCGTGCCACCGAAAGAAATTAGCACTGTAGAACGCGAATGCTATGAAAAAATCAAGGCCAATCGCACTTTTAATCCCCGGAGCAATTTAAACCAAGCGCTACTTTGAAAAAACTTGCATTGCCCGTACCAAACAATATCAGAAGAGCGAATCATCCCTCGGGTTTAGGCGGGTTTACAAATATCCTGGAGCTGAAATCATCGATATTGGTGAACCCGCCTCCGAGCGGATTTAGCTTTATCAACCTATTCATAAGCTGTTGCGGCATTTAAATAGAATGTCAACAAACAATTCGGTGTCTTGTGGGGTGGGCCGTCTCGCCCGCCCTGAATATGCAATTTAAATGCGTGACAGCTTACTTGAGCATTCCACCTTCTCAAGACTCTTCGCTAGCTTTTAGCTGAGTAGGTTGGCTACCTTGTTTGAGGTTGATGGTAATTTTTTTAGCTCCTTTTTTCTCCAGGTCTCGGATGTAGCCGGTCGATCTGTCAGAAGCTTCCTGTCTGCTATCATAGGGCCCAAAGTAATAGGTACGCTTTGGCGAATCTGTATCAACTTCTACCCACCATTCGTCGCGTCGATTCCTGCTAGCAGGTTGAGCTAGCAGCCAAAAAGCCGTGAAAAACATACCCAACATAGAGATTTCAAACATATGTACCTCTGGGCAGATTTAAGTAGTTTTTACTGTTCTAAATTTATCAAGGCCACGGGAGCGATCGGCTCGTCCTCAGTGCTGATTCGATCCCGATAATTTTCGGCAGTTAATGGTGGCTAAAAGCTGCATTTTGGATGTTTTAACCTAAAATCAATACTTCCAGCCCTTCGCCTATTACTTTCTAGACACTTTCTAGTTAATTAACGTGTTTACGTCGTTTCAGACGTTGAGCTAGCTTACTTAAGAGGGTGTAAATTCTAGAAGATTTCTAGTCTAATTTTACTGACACCACACCGTCCGCTACTCCCAACTATCACCCCAAAGGTTTGAGGGGTTTTGGGAAGACTAACACCGTTTCCATAAGCGGTTAAACCAGGGTTGCATAAGCGGTTGCATAAAAAGTTGGGTAACTAGCTAAACGCTAGACAAGGCAAAGTAAGCAAATAAAATAAAAATCACCTGACACAAGTGAAATGACTAGAAATATAAATGACGCTAGCTTAGCCAACCTCAAACACTATGAGGGTAAGGCGATTCAAGTGATGAAGTGAAACAGTTAAAGGATGAGGTTGAACGGTTGCAGAACGAGTTAGGTAACTTGCGAAACCAAAGTGAACTACCAGAGGCTGCTGACCTATTGAACAGACTAAAAGCCAAAAGGAAGAAATTGACAGCCTCGCTTGCTGATGTAGAGGCACTTTTGAAGATGATTGAGGGTAAACCCCAAAAAGGGAATTAGGAAGCTGCGCCCCTTAAAACGGGGCTTTATTTTGGTTTCTAGTAAAACAGAGTATTTAAGAGTATTTGAGTGTATTTCTGGGCTTAGCGCCTAACACGGGCGGCTATTTGTGAAAAAAGAGCAAATATGACCGATTTTGAGGGTTGACGCGGGACACAAAATACTGCGATCGTGAGTAATTAAGGAAGATTGATGCGCGACTGACCAGCGTTATCACCGCTAGCCAAGTCACGACTTCCCCAAACCGTTGTCTCATAACGTTTGGAGCTAAACAAATATGACATAAAAACTGCCCGACATTTTGGGCTGACACAAACTTTTCAATTGAAACAACATAACCCCTAGGCGCGTGAACGCTTCGGGGTGTTTGCCTCCAGTTATTGTCCAACTCTTGGCTCTTTTATTATGTCACAAAAAAATGATTGTGCGGCACAACCGCAATTTTTAACGCGCGAATCGCTTTTTGATTCACGCGCGGCGCGAATTCACGTATTCGATAGCATCACCCACGATAAGGCATTTGAGATACTTTGTGAGGTAATGCCCGACGAATGTCAGTGGGCTAAGTATTTCGGCTTACGTGTCATGACGGTAAATGATGTAGCTGCTTATTACGGATTGAAGACTAAACACCTCAAGCATACAATCGGCTCGGACGGTCCCGTGTTGGGGGAGTTAATTGAAGGCGGTTTGTTGGTAATGCGGGATAAAGCTTTAGAGGGGGCTTGCTCGAAGCTAAATTTGCCACCAAGCAAAGAACTTTTACTGCTACCACCCCAAGCGGTTATTCGGCTGTGTCTGTTTTTGCCCGCACTTCCCGCTGTGGTGAGAACTTTTAATGCTCTTTGGGACTACATAGTAAGTAAAGGGCTGGATGAGTCTACCCTTTCGGACTGGGAAAGCACGGTTTATAGGTTCACCGCAATTCACTGCGACCGAATTGGGGCTGACCGAGAACTGGCAGCCCGCTTGAAAGCGGAAGCTAAAACCCTTAATTTATACCCCTATGTCCAACATTTTGGGGTACAGGACTGTCTCGAAAGTTGGTTTGCGCTGCTGGCACATAAAGGAGAGTTTCCGCCACCTCGCGGAAACTACTATATCAGGAAGCATCAGTGGGCTGACCGCATCTCCGACGTTTGTTTGAGAGAGTAAGTTTATTTTCTGGCTTAGCCGCCTAACACGGGCGGCTATTTGTGGAAAAAGACTTACTTGCTCCAGGCAGTGAGTCTTTTCTTTTATTCACTTCTGTCAGGTGATCGAGAATACTTAGTTGTAAAAGATAAACAATGGAAATCGAGACTACACCCTGGCACGAAACGAGAAGCCTTATCTCACCTCAAATTGAGATGCTCCAGGAAGACGGGATGATTCAGTACCGGGACTCATTCTTAAAAACCGAAAGTCCAAAAAACGCAACAGTCAAACCAAGATTTATAGCCTACAACGCGAACTACATCAAGTATTGCTTTCTTAAGGAGTTTTACCAACTTTTGTTTGATGACGCTAGACATGAGGTTTTTGAGAGTGAAGAGACTAAGCTGGCTACTCTGTTTACTGAAGTTATAGCTGACTTTGCCAAATACTGCCGAGAGTACCCCTCGGAGGAAAATGCACTCACTCTGTTCCGGGCATATTGTAAAGCTCGTTTGTTCAGGTCGTAAACTTCAGAATTTTGTATATTCCTCTGCTGGAACCCCATTAGGGTTAGGAATATTTTGCCGTAAAGTCATCGCGAGAAGAATTGTGTAACCCTAATGGGGTTTGACATAATTTTTTCCGCTACAAGAGCTGGTAACGAGGATGTCCGAACAGGCTGTTCCGCCTGCCGTATAAAATTTGGTTGGGTATTAATTTATCAAAGTTCTAAGTTCACCCGGTGTAACAGCCGGGTTTTTTGTTGTTAGGCGCCTAAAGACTTCCATTTTTACAAATAGCCGCCCGTGTTAGGCGGCTAAGCTAGAAAATACACTTGAAAGCAGAGATAAGCTTCCCTACTTTGATTCACACTATGCAGAGGATGTGAGTGAAGGTTTCCTTCTTCCGTGCCGGGCGATCGACAATAAAAAACCGCCCTTTTTAGGGGGCGGTCGGGTGTGAGTTTAAGGGTTAGGGGTTTAGACTTCTACCATCTCACTTGCTTCGCTTAAGCCCAAGTAGTGCCTGAGAATCACATCTACGCTGTTACCGCAAGAAGTAGCTATTAGTAGCAGAGCGTTATTATTGTGCTTATTGGCGTGTGCCGTGAGGGTAATGTAAGTGTGACGGGTGTGGTACTGGGGTAAGTAACCTGAGATTTTACCTTCATCAACCAGTTGCCGGACTATACCGGGATAGTAGTAGTTAGCTTTAGTACCATCTGCTAATTTTTTACAAAATCGTCTTCCTAGCCAGATATCCTTAATTGAAGTTGTTGAAATATGCCTGCCTTTCTGGCTAGGAAAAACAAGATTACTTGAACTTTCACTTTTTAACTTCAGTAACATTTCTTTTAGTCGAGAACCGTCACTAAAGTAAAAAAATCTCGCTTCGCCTGTTTTTGTGTCTTTTACTTTTTGGGTTGATGCACCCAGCGATTTACTAAAACGAATCAAATTTCTATCAAAATCGATATCCTTCCAAGTAAGAGGCAACGCCTCAGATGTACGGCAGCCCGTAAGAAAGTAAAACTCAAACAAACGTGCGTATTGACTAATCCCTCTGCGATCGGACTCGTAAAAAGCCTTAATAATGATGTCACGTTCCTCTTTAGTAAAAGCACGTCTATCATTTTCAAGGTCTTTCTCATCTAACACTTCATGCCATTCTTTTTCCTCTCCATTTACTATTTTGGAAGCGTACTTTTGCTGAGTAGTTACTTCGGGTGTACTGAACTTATCAAGAACAAAAGGGTTTTCAGTAGTCGGATTAACTAACATTCCCTTTGTTTTGCAAAACTCGAAACAACGGCTCAATTCAGCCAAAAAATAAGCTTTTTGAGATATCAGAAGAGAAGATAAAGAAAATACAATTTTGAGTTTTTCATCACATTTGAGCGTTGATAAATTCACTTCAGACTGTAAGTGGCTGTGACTAGGTTTGTCCCATATTTTGCCATTTATAACGTTGGTAAATTTTGTGAAAACTGCCTTAAAGGTAGTCTCCTCAACAACAGTCTTTTTCCACTCTAGGTAAGCTTCCCACATCTCCCCTACTGTGATTTCAGGTTCAGGTTGCTTAGCACCCGGCATCTGAAGCACATCAGCGAGTTTGGCATACTTGGCACTGCCAATACCGTATTTAGCAAGAGTAGGGTCAAACAACTTTTCCCATTCTGGGTGGTCGAGGTCGGCTTCGAGAGCGATCGCAATTTGTGACGCCCTCTTCCAGTCCTCTGGGTTGTCCTTATAGCCATATTTACCTATCCCTAGGCACTTAGCTTTACCGTTGAGCGCTTTGCCGTCCAACTGTTCCCACAGCGGGTTATGGCGCTTGGGGAAGCGCAAGGCAAGGGAGCCTTTGTCGGAGTACACGGTTACATCACAAGGTTGGGGACGTTTGTCAGCTCTCATGGTTGTTTCTCCTGAAACTATTGGTTTATCAAGGTTCTGGTTTTCTAGACTTTTTCTAGACTTTTGTTCTAGCTTACATTCCTAGGCTTAGCCGCCTAACACGGGCGGCTAAGTTTCAGAACAGCATAACATAGTTTTTTGTAAAATCTACATTTTGGTGGAGAATATGCCGACTTTTAAGCCACCAAAAGAAACACAAAGCCCGCAAGGTAAGGACTAGAGCGCCAGTCCAGTAAAAGAGCTTGACAAAAAGCAGGAAGTATGTTGTACAAAAAACTCACGGTGAGGCACT
>NZ_JAUBTO010000082.1:0-19432 GCF_036702495.1 Microcoleus sp. C2D2
TAGATAACTTAAACAAAAACTGAAATCAATTAAAGCCGTCCTATAAGGACGGGGCTTTGTACCCAATTTTTTGGTAACGAGAGCACCGTTACTAGATTTATCGTTATCAAAAGCTGCATCAGAAGTGAAATTCAGTGCATCCCGATAAGCCAAGGCAGTCTCACGCACCGAGGCTTTCTGCTCAGTGGTGAGATTTAACTTCAGTTTGGCGGTGATGACCTGGTTCACTGTCTTCAACAAACTAGCTTCACCATTATCACTGTTGAAGCTATTACTGGCAAGCCTAGAACTGTTCGCCTCCTCACCCACTCCTCCCTTCCTCTGTTTGCCTTGCACACAATTGGTTGGGAGTGGGGTTCGTCGTCTCACCCGCATTCCTCCCCCACCTGCTACACTACGCGCCTTGCTGCCGCTCGTCGCTTCGTTCCGCTCTGAAGGGGAATCCTGCGGTTTTTGGTTGAAGGCAGAAGGCAGAAGGATTTAGTTATCTAGCAGAGGTAACGGAGGCGTGTAACGGATATAACGGATATCCGTCCGAGGGAAGAAGGGGATTCGGCATTCGGTAGGCCGTGCAACCAATCCCTCGCCAAAAAACCGGGTTTCTTAGAAAAATAAAGGGTTTAGCAACCAAGTAGTAAGTCAGAAACCTGGTTTCTCGCCCCTGCGTGTAAGTTTGGAAAAATGCCGATCGCGAGTTGTGTTCGTTTTTTGTTAAAGATTTGTAAACTGTTAGGGAGTGCTTTCTGCATCTAATATTTTTTCGAGGAGTCCCATGAAGCAACTTTTGATTGCTGAGCGCTTTTGCCTGATAGCCCACGTCTTGTCAATGGCTTTTGGATTGGCAGGGTTGCTGCTGATTTTACCCCGTCCCGAATTGGTGATGAGTTTACCGCCCGCTGGGCAAACTCTATTCCAGTGGGGGATGGCTGGGGGTGGAGTAGTTTATATCATCTTTGGTGCTGCAGCGGTTGGTCTCTATTCCTTGCGGACGTTGGGTTTGGGTGCAACTCTAGGTTTTTTACTGCCTTCTGTGTTTTTGTCCTTGAGTAGCGAGTTGTTGGGAACGAGTACGGGTTTTCCCTTCGGCCACTACCACTATTTGAGCGGTTTGGGTTACAAAATTGCAGGGCTGGTGCCGTTTACAATTCCCCTCTCGTGGTTTTATCTGGGACTGGTTTGCTATGTAATTGCTCGCGCTGGAGTAGCTGGCGGTAAAGGTGAACTCAACTGGGTGCGCCAAATAGGGGCGATCGCCCTTGGTGCTTTGCTGCTAACAGCTTGGGATTTTGTACTAGATCCGGCGATGAGTCAAACTTCTGTGCCTTTTTGGGAGTTTGAGGAAGTTGGGGCTTTCTTTGGGATGCCTTACCGCAATTTGGCTGGGTGGATGGGTACGGGGGCGCTATTTATGTCCTCCGCAGCTTTCTTCTGGAGAAAAATGCCGATTCAATTAGAGCGATCTCAATTGGCTTTGCCCTTAATTGTTTATTTGGTAAACTTTGCTTTCGGAGCAATTATCACTGTAACTTCCTTGGATTCTCGGTTCTGGTTCCCGACATCGCTAGCTGTGCTTCTGGGTGTAGTTCCGGCGATCGCGTTAAGCTGGATCGCTAAACCCGCAGCAGGTTACGTAACGGAAACAATGCCGTCTTTGGAGACATCTGCTGTCACGGCCCAAATTCCACCTCAGCCGGTGGGCGTTTTGCGCAAGTAAGTTGCGATCGAGCAACCCCGGCTGATTTAGCAAAAATTACACTAAATTTTGAGCTAGTTTAAAAACCCGGTTTCTACAAGAAACCGGGTTTTTCAGCGGCGATTTTTTCATGCCCAATTCCTGTAATATGTTTGAGGCCAAAATTTTATTATCGCAGAAGGAAGAAGTCCGATGTCCGTCGGAAGAAGGAAGAAGGAAGAAGCAGTAATAGCAATGGTTTCAGCGATTAAGAATGTCCTCACCGTCTTGGCAGTTGCTATAAATTTTTTAAATTGATACCAGTTACAAAAAAAATGAACTGTAAATAAGCTCCCAACCCATATCCAGTAAGTCATTCCCAATTATTCAATTATTCAACAGTATGGTTTTCTCGATCGCGCCTCACCTGTCCTCCCAACCGCTGACAAGTATCATCCCTGTCGCACTCCTGCTGCTGCAATTGCCCGCCGCCGCAATTCTCCTGTCGCGTTTGATTAAAGGCCCATCGCGCATCCCGCCCCTCGAGCCCGATTCGCCGACGCTGGATTTTTTGGGTGCTTGTACTGCGGTAGTACCGACTTTGAACGAAGCCGATCGAATTTCGCCTTGTTTGGAAGGATTGAGCCGCCAAAGTTACGAACTCCGAGAAGCGATCGTGGTTGACAGCTATTCGGTAGACGGAACCGGAGATTTAGTCAAAGCTGCAGCACAAAAAGACCCCCGGTTTCGCTTGATTAACGACGATCCGCTGCCGGCGGGTTGGGTAGGGCGTCCCTGGGCTTTGCACACGGGTTTTTTGGCAAGTTCCCAGAAGTGCGAGTGGATTTTGGGGATAGATGCCGATACTGTGCCGCATCCGGGTTTGATTGCGAGTTTGCTGAAGACGGCGGCGGCCCGAAATTACGATTTGATTTCGCTCTCGCCGCAGTTTATCCTCAAGCATCCGGGGGAGTTGTGGCTGCAACCTGCTTTGTTAATGACTTTGGTTTATCGGTTCGGGCCGACGGGCACTGGCGGGGATGTGCCGGAACGGGTGATGGCGAACGGTCAGTGTTTCTTGTGCAGGCGCGAGGTTTTGGTAGCATTGGGGGGCTATGAGGTCGCGAGGGGTTCGTTTTGCGATGATGTAACTTTGGCTCGCTATGCGGCTGCTAAGGGCTTTAAGGTGGGCTTTTTGGATGGGGCTAAGGTGTTGAAGGTGCGGATGTATGAGGGGGCGATCGAGACTTGGAATGAATGGGGTCGATCGCTCGATTTGAAAGATGCTGCTTCTGGCGCTCAAATCTGGGGCGATTTGTGGCTGTTGCTGGCGGTTCAAGGTTTGCCGGTGCCGATTGTGTTGTGCTATTTGCTGTTTGGTTCGCTGCCGCCGGTTGCTGTATTTCCCCACTTTTGGCTGTTGGGATTGAATGTATTTTTGGTTGCAGTGCGATCGGCTTTGTGTTTCGCGATCGCACCTTCTTACGATACAACTCAGGCATCGGGTAAATGGCTGTTTTGGCTGTCACCTTTAGCCGATCCCTTGGCGTTTTTGCGAATTCTAATTTCTGCTTTAAATCAGCCTACTCAGTGGCGCGGCCGAAAGTATAGTTAGCCTAGGACATCATTTCTGTAGGGGCGGGTTTCACCAACAATCTGTCGTTGAGACTAACAATCGGCTCTCCTGAGTTTATGGTGTAAAATAGATCAACCAATACAGTTAGAGTAATGAGCTTTCATTTAGACTATTTATTAGACTTGCCTGGAGTCAAGGTTGAAACTTGCACTCAAATTGAAGGACAAATTTACTTTCGATTGAGGGCTTTAGCCTCAGAAATAGTGTGTCCTCACTGTAATAATTCTACAGAAGAACTGCATCAAAATCGACTTACATTAGTCAGGGATTTGTCAGTTTTCGGTCGTTTTGTCTATTTAGAAGTGCCTCGTCGGCAGTTTTACTGTCCTAGTTGTCAACGTTACATTACAGAAAAATTAGAATTTCTTGACAAAAAAAGACGGCATACTCAACGATACGAACAAAATATTTATGCGCGTGTTCAACAGTCGAGCCTGTCACAAATTGGGCGAGAAGAAGGATTGAGTTATCACGAAATCAAAGGTATTTTTACTCATGTCAATTTCCGTAAAAAAAAAACTGTTGGGAGTCAGTTAAACGAGTAAGTATAGATGAGATAAGTATGAGAAAAGGAAAAGGAAGTTTCGTAACTGTTGTCAGTGACATTGAGGGGGGTAATTTGATTGAAATGATTGACTCTCACCGTCAGCAAGATATAGTCGAAGTCCTTATGAGGCAACCGCTTGAGGTTAGAGAACAAGTTGAGGAAGTGAGTGTTGATATGTGGGGAGGATTTCCAAAAGTTATAGAACAAGTATGGACAAATGCCAAACTTGTTATTGACCGTTTTCACGTGATGAAAGCAGTTAATAAAAACTTGAATAAGTTGCGTCGAGGAATAGGAATCACAGACAGAGGCAGCAAATATTTATTATTGAGTAATCGAATCGACCTTGAGCAGAGTCAAATTGAAAAGTTGGAAATGACTTTGAAGAAATCAGAATGCTTAAGAATTGCCTATGAGATGAAAGAAGAGTTTCGAGAAATATATGAGACCAATATGACCGTCAAAAGAGCTGCGGACAGAGTTCAAGAATTGGCTGAATTATGCATCGCTTTTTTTCCAAGAATCAGCTTCGACAATTGTCAATCATTTTGAAGGAATTTGTAACTACTTTCTTAATCGCACCACAAGTGGAGTGATGGAGGGGATAAATAACCGAATTAAGTTGATTATGCGACAAGGATATGGCTTTTCTAATTTTGACAATTTTCGAGATCGTGTATTAGCTTGCTTTTCTAATTAGATAAAAATATCACCGTAAGTTCCAGAGAGCCTAACAATCTAAATAAACCCGCCCCGAGCGCGACTGGGATGTGGAGGAGATCCCGCCCCCGATACAGTTATTAAGTTTCCTCAAAAATCGCCCCATCTAAGCTGGTTTTTCTTAAGTCTACTCTAGCTAAATTTGCACCTCTTAAATCAGCACCTGTCAAACAAACATTGCTTAAATCTGCATAACTCATATCTGCACCTTTGAGATTAGCATCCGATAAATTTGCTCCTGATAAATTGGCCCTCACAAGTTGCGATTTACTCAAGTTACAGCCACTCAAGTTTGCGGATTGCATCTCGGCAGTCATTAAGTTTGCTTTGCTTAAATTAGTGCCGCTGAGGTTAGCCAAATTTAATTTAGCATAACTCAAATCAATGTTTTCCAAGCAAAGTTCGCTCAATTGCGCGCCTCGCAAGTTAGCATTAATAAAAAACCTGTCTCCAATCGCATAACGGCGCAAAAACTCGTCAACTTCCAGCCGAATTAAAACCGCTTCGCAAGTATTTTGGTAGCACCACGATGTCTCCAGCAAACTAGCGGCTGCTTCAATTGCTACCTTGTCGCATTTAGGGAGCACCAAACTATTGCACCCATCCCACTCACCGTTGAGCATAAATGCCATGTCAGAAGCTGCAGCAATTGAGTCGCATAACAAAACGGTTTCTGGTTTGGGTTGCAGCCAGTTCATTAAACCAATCGAGCTCTTGTTTTTCACTGTTGATTCAGGATTTGTGCGTCTTTCTTAATTATAGGTAAAAATATTGAAAACAGTATGCACAAATTCGCTGCGGCTTCTGAGAATGAATTAATTGTGTTTGGTGCAGCCAGACCAGGATACCGCGATGCAGAAATTGCTCGCTGGATTGAATTTATGCAGGGGCATAATATCAAGCAAGTTTGCTGCTTGCTTGCTCAGACGCAACTCATCCGCTACACTGACTTACTGGCAACATATCGGAAAATATTTGGGTGCGATCGAGTTTGCTGGGCGCCGATTGCAGACTTTGAATTGGTCGATCGCGATATTTTAATCGATCGAATATTGCCGTTCTTGGAATCTGCCAATAGCAGAGGCGAACGCGTGGTAGTTCACTGTTCTGGGGGGATCGGACGTACAGGACAGGTTTTGGCTGCTTGGTTGGTCAGCGCGCGGGGATTGTCTAACAAACAGGCGATCGCAGCAGTAAAGAAAACTGGCAGAAATCCCTATGAAGCAGCGATCGTAGCTTGTTTGAAAGGTCGAAACCCCTGGCTAGTCGTTGAACAACTTAATGCTCTCTTAGATGATTGTCGCCTTGCTGGGAGAAATGATATATAGCCTTTCTCAGTAACATGAGGTGCTCATAGGGCATAGGGCATAGGGCATAGGGCATAGGCCTCCGTGGGCATACCTCACTTTCTTAAGAACCGCTATATGTGCCAATGGCGCAAGTCCTAAAAGATTTAAAAGACTCGGCTACCTACGATCGAACTCAGGCATCGCATAAATGGGTGTTTTGGCTATGACCGTTAGCCGCTTCGCTGGCGTTTTTGTGAATATTACAGAACAAATAACGCACTTACAGCAGCGCAAGATCCTTAAAGCAACGGCGCGTTAACTCGATTCTTGCAGATGCGTCATTATTGTTGCGGATATCAATGTTCGTAGCAAAAAAGTAAACATTTTTATCCTTTTCTAAATAACCTACATACCAGCCAATTTGAGGCTTTGTTTGTTCTCCAAAATTTGCCCAGCCTGTTTTGGCTCTAATTGTGTAATCGGGAGTTTGTTCAACAATTATGATGTCTTTAACCAGAGACAGCGAGCGCTCAGAAAAGGGTAAGTCATTTTTGTAGAGACGGCGGAGAAATTGAATTTGCTCCTTGGGTGTGATTCGCAGCTCTCCCTCTAACCAGAATTTGTCAATATCCTCTTTGTTACCGATTTTTTGGTTGCCATAACCGACTTTAGCTACCCATTTTTGCATTTGCTCGTGTCCGACTCGGCGGGCGAGAACTTGGTAAAACCAAACGGCAGAAAGTTTTATGGCTTCTCTCATATTCAAGTCTCGATTCCAGGCGGGAATTTGCCTTTGAATTCCATCCCAAGTTAGAACGGCAATCTCATCTGAAATCACCCCTGTTTCTAAGGAAATCAGAGAGTTGAGAATCTTAAATGTAGATGCAGGTAAAAAAGCTGTGCTGTTACGCTGCGGGTTGTGTTGATAAAGCCGATCGCTATTCAAATCGTAAATTGCGATCGAGCCTTCAACTCCTAGCTCTTGAAAGTGCCGTCCAAAATTAATTGTCTCAGCAACATCTCCTCCGCGCCGTGGAGATTCTTGCACTGGAGGTGGCACGGTTAAGGCTGATTGCGGCGGCTGAACTAAAACAGAAATAATGCACCCTAATACAATTAAAATAACAGCGATCGCACGAGATATTCGGTTCATAAACTTCAATAATTTAGCCAAATCACAGGCAGTAATGTCACAAGCTCGATCGACTGATAAGGTACGTCTGACTTACGCTGTATGCGAAACAATTAGGGTTGGCCCCTGATGCACCCTGATATATATATGTGCCAATTGCGTAAGCCCTCCACTAGAAAACTGCCATAATAGTTAAGGCGACCAAGCAGCTTAACTGAATTAGTAAGGTGAAGAACCGAAACTTTGGATCGAGGCCAGCGATGTGAATCACTGAATGTACAAGCCGAAATAGGATGTACACAACAATAAGCAAATCTACTGCTGTTCCTGAAACACCCCTAACGCTTAGAAGGAAAACAACTCCCAAATACAAAGGCAGGTTTTCTACCAAGTTAGAGTGTACTCGAACTAGGCGCCAAAGCAAGCTGTCGTCGTTCTTTGTGCTGAAATCTTTTATAGATCCGCCTGCTGATATATGCCGGACCCTGACTGCTAGCAACAAGATAACGACTGCGATCGTCCACCCAATGAAAATTGCTAAACCCCACAGAGGGACAGTCATATTTGTCTGTTCAATTTGCATCATCTTTCTACCTTCCGAAACTGCGGCTAAGACTTTAGAAAAGTTAGATCAAATCCCGTAGGAAATTGATAAATTCATCTGCGTTTATCTGTGTTTATCTGCCATCATCTGCGGTTAAAAAAAGAGAATTTATTAACCGCAGATGACAATGGATTGACGCTGATTCACGCAGATTAAGAGAAGAGATCTCTGAATAATTCCGATGCTAACAGATTTGATATTACCAGTCAGGACTTTTGCTCTGGCGTTCTCATTTTTAGCTAAAACAGCTTGAGGATGCTTCTATTCTGGCTGTTTTCCGAAATGGATAGATCGCTCACCAAGCTCAAAGCAGCATCTCACCGACAAGCTGACGCTAACTAGAGTGCGATCGCCTCTCGTGAGTGTCAATTCCAACCGCTAGCAACCGAGCCTTTACAGATGGTTTTCGGCAAGACGATCGCACCATTGTATCGAGCAAGTGTTCGATCGCACCCGGTAGATTCTGGCAAAAACCAGTGTGTACCCGCGATGTCTGAACGATCGTGCTGCGCGGTGCTACGAGCCAGTGAAAGCGCTCTCTGTGGGGAAGTTGACCGATCGCGCCAGATTCGGAGCCGCCTGCACAAATGATGGGAATGACTGCTAGGTGATTGCGAATCATTTCCAGATCCAACGTTGAGTCGAGCGCCATCAAGCGCTGTTCATCAATTTCGATACGGGCTTCGAGGAATTTTTTCGTACCGCAGGAAACGATCGCCCCCACGTTGATAAACTCCTCGCGATCGACTTTGGGAACGACGCGGATAATGGCGTAATCATACAGAAATCGATCGGGCACTAATCGCCTCCTCCAAAAAAATATGTGGTGATTCTAGCCGATTTAGCAGGTACTCGATATAAGCATCCCGATGTTGGTTGCTATCGCTGAAAGGAGAATCTCCCACCAGCCAAGCATCAGGAATTAGTTTAACGATGTTGCGAATGATGTCCGGCGTTACCCTGTGAGTCATCTTTGAATTTGCCGCTTCCAGCGTACTCGCAAAACGCAGCAGAACGTGGTCTTTGATTGGGGGGAAACGATCGCGGCTGCGCGAGAGATAATCTTTCCAGGTGTGGTGGAAGTAGAGGGCTGCACCGTGATCTATCAGCCAAAGCCGGCGGTGCCATACCAGCATATTTGCATTGCGCGACGTGCGATCGATGTTGGTCACGAAAGCATCGAACCAAACGATTTCTGAGGCGAGATCCGCATCGGACTTCCCCGCTATCGGGTCAAAGGTAATGGAGCCCGGGAGATAGTCGAGGGCGAGGTTGAGGCCAGCACTTGCTCGGATCAAATCTTGAATTTCCGGGTCAGGCTCAGTGCGAGCCAGTTCGGGATCGAGTTCAACAAAGACGAGTTCGGGGACTCGGAGCCCCGAGGCGCGAGCAATCTCTCCCGCCACTAGCTCGGCGATCAGAGATTTGGCTCCCTGGCCCGCACCGCGAAATTTGAGCACGTACAAGCCATCATCATCTGCTTCGACGATCGCCGGCAGCGAGCCGCCCTCGCGCAAGGGAGTGACATACCTGGTAGCAATGACTGTTCGCAAGCTGGGACTCATGCTATTTTCGATTTTCGATGGGAAATCACTGATTTTATGAGGGTTTGGAGCAGGGGCTTACAGTTGGATTCTTTTTTTTAACTGGGACTGATGTTAAGTAGTCTGTGAACTACCCGACTCTCACCCTATCGGGTAGAGAGCGGGCTTCTCCCTTCAACAACCACCGCCGCCCCAGTAGTAGACTTGCGCCCATACTGTTTTGGTCTTACATAGCCTTCAGGAGCAATAACGCTGGTTCCCAACGTCAATAAGCGCAAGCCTTCATTTTTGATGTTGATCGCCGCGTTGATGTCTCGATCGTGCCTTTGTCTACAGTGAGGACAATCAAATTCACGCACGGATAGATCCATACGAGGCAGTGATTTCAGCGTATTTGAGCAAAGATGAGTTGATGCAAAGAATCGACCTATTTCTAGATAAACTTTGCCCACCATCTCAGCTTTATACTTGAGCATAGTACAGAACATTCCCCAACCAGCATCAGAGATTGCTTTAGCTAGGCAATGGTTAAGAACCATGTTTCTTACTGCCAGATTTTCTACTACTATGACTTGGTTTTCGTCTACTATCTTGCGCGATAGTTTGTGTAGAAAATCTTCACGGACTCGTTTGATTTTAGAATGAACCTTAGCTACTGCAAGCTTTGCTTTGCGACGATTCTTGGTCGTTTTGTCCTTTCGGCGAGCCAGCTTCTTCTGCTTACGGGCTAGGTTCTTTTCATATTTCTTAGTCGCTTTAGGATGTTGATATTTAGAGCCGTTCGATGTCACCGCAAAATCAGTTATACCTAAATCTATCCCAATGACATTACCGTCACTACTGGATTCTGGCGTAGCAATCTCATCATCTACAAGCATTGAAGCAAAGTATCTGCCATCAGGATTTTTGGAAACAGTCACCGTTTTGACTTTACCCTCGATATCCCGATGAACCTTGGCATTGACGATACCCAACTTGCCAGGAAATTTAATCTCACAATTGCTCAAGACTTTAACATTTTGAGGGTATTGAATAGATTGTTTTCCTTGACGTTTTTTGAATGTTGGATACATTGCTCGACCATCAAAGAAGTTGCCAAAAGCTACACCTAGATTGAGAACTGACTGTTGAAGGCATTGCGAGTAACACTCACAGAGCCATTCAAACTCAGCTTTCCACAGGGGTATTGACTTCTTCATAGTCATGGCAGTAACGCCTTTACCAGTCTCTTGATAAGTCGCACTCATTGTAGCCAAAGACTGATTCCAGACCCAACGCACACAACCAAAAGCTTGGGCAAGGTGTTCTTGCTGGGTTTCTGTTGGGTAGATTCGGACTTTGACAGCTTTTAACAAGACACTTAGATTGCTTCTGGAATTGCTCTAAGACTATTATCACAAAGAACATGGGGAAAAACAAGGAAGTTGCTCACCTTCTCATCCACCTGCCCCTCTCCCGCTGGCTACGCCTTGTCGTCTCGTGGGCAGATGGAATTGGCGGCTCACTCGCATTCATCAAGGGCGTTCACCCTCGATCGGGTAGAGCGCGGGGCTTCTGCTGTTAAAGCTAATTATTTTTGCATCTGTTGGCTATTGCGGGCGATCGAAATCTAGATTTCCAGGATTGGGCGATCGACTACAAAGCGTTCAATTACCGCATCGGCACGCTGACCGAAAGCATCCAGGATACAAGCCCCCGGATTCATCCGTCCAGAAATAAAAAACCTGTATCTGATAAACAAGCCCCCGAATTTATCCGTGGGGTCAATGCTTCAAATCTAAAATCTAAAATCTAAAATCTAAAATCTAAAATCGTTTGACGGAGTATTTCGTGTTTCCCGATGCCAAGCTTGTTCTGAATGATTTGTACGAGATCGAACCCAAAGTGCTGTCGGCTGTTGAGGTGGATGTCACAGGATTAAGAGTTTTTTGAGCCTATTACGAACAGCCTTCTATATACTCAACTTCAGGAAGTTTACCCGAACGGAACCTATCTACACGATTTTTGCTAGTCTCAAAAATTATGCGGTAGTTTTTGTCAGCCGCATCTTTAGGTACAAAAGTTAGATATTTTCCATTCTCAGGTGGGCGGCTTACATAAGGATGAGGAGTTGCTTTAATTTGCCCTGGATATAAAGATAAAATTCGGTTTTCATTATCCCCGATTCTAGCTCCACTGATGGTGGTAATGCGCTTGTTGCTAATATCCACTCTGGCAATGCGACCCTTTGTTACCATAAAGGCAATTCCTTTTGGCTCTCCTTGTGGTTGAACGTAGAAACACTGATACTCGTCAAGGTCACCACTCCTACTTCTAATTAATCTAATCCCACCAGATTTTGACGCTTCATCAACTGTCATGCCAACCCGAATAGACCCAATTCCATTAATTGCTAGTTTCGATCGCTCTGTGAGTTTCGCTTGAGCGCTAACTGATGTTACCAAAATAAAAAAAATGAGTGCTGTGCCAATTAGTAATGCGACCAAATTTGAACGGTTTAACTTTCGCATCGAGTGCTATTCCTCCTTGATATCTGTAAATATTTATCTAATTATGCTGTGATCTGAATATCATTCGCCAGTATACTAATTAATTTTGTACTTGTACGCAGGAAATCGTCGGCTGACGTTGGCTCGCTCGATTCTCCCGTTCTGCCTTAGAAATCCGTTTTTAGGTTGCGGGATGTCGCCCATAGCTTATATCAAATCCGCGCTTCATCGTCGGGCGTAAAATCGAGTCAACAGTCAACACTCAACCATCATTCAGTTTTTCGATTGAAAGTTAACAGTCAACAGTTAACAGTCAACAGTTAACAGCCACAGGAAACAGATGTTGGCTCAACTATCCCGGCTAGTGCAGGGGCGAGAACAAAGACCAGTGCTAGAATGGGTAAGAAAGCAGAGAATTTGTTCGAGTTTTTATTCACAGTTAACATAAGTTCGGGAAGGAAGCGAGTGTCAAGCTTGGCGGATTCTCTTGTCACCATGACTAATCTATTACCAAACTTGTTGCCGATCGCCACCAACACCCAGATTTTGGGAGAAACTAAACCCAAACCCCAACCCTCCCGCCATGCCCCAAATTCCGAAGAGTGTGTAGGCGTAAGCCGGGGCGGAGCCATCGCTGCCTCTTGTATGCCCGCAACTCACACCTCCTAAGTGGCGTTCACCAAGTTAGCCTGAAATTAACAGCCGTTTTGTGCAGATATCCGCTCAATACCCCACTGAAAATGATGAAAGAAGACACCATCGAAATTGTTGGTTTTCACGCCCATATTTACTTCAACCCTGATAATCGCGATGTCGCAGCGCGTGTACGCGAAGGATTGAGTCAGTTTGAGGTGCAGCTCGGGCGCTGGCATGACAAACCCATTGGTCCCCACCCCCAAGCGATGTATCAAGTTGCATTTTTACCCTCGCAATTTGGCAAAGTCGTTCCTTGGTTAATGCTGCATCGCGAGGGGTTAGATATTCTCGTCCATCCCGAAACAGGCGACGATCTGGCGGACCATACGAAACATTCTTTGTGGCTGGGACAGAAATTAGAGCTGAATGTCGAATTCCTGCGACCTAGAACAACCAACGCCAGCTTTTGATCGATCGCGCGCCAGGCGAAAACGGTGCTCGGTACAGCTACTATGGGGATTTGATGTTGGGTGGAAGTGACTACCAAAACGCGATCGAGCTGGCAAATGCTAAGTGCAGGGAATTGAACCAACCAAAAACGCAGCCGGCGAACTAATTCAGCTTCAGGGAACTGCGAAGCATTTTTGAATGCGCTCCCAAGAACGGGAACGCCCTCAATCTTTGCCTGTCAGGAAGTACCGTTCTCCACAAAGGTTTTTAGCTTAGAAGCGTTCCGAACTGCATTTCCCTCTCCGTCGTTGTTGAAGTAGACAAACACACTTCGCCCCTGGCTTTCCCACTCGTGGATGCGATCGGCCCACCAATGCAAATCATCATCCGAGTAGGAGCCACCGTAGAGATTGTTGGCGTCGGGGCCGTGGAGGCGCACATAGACGACTGACGCCGTTGCGCGCAGGATACACGGAAGGTGGGCCCCGCTCATCACGCAGTAAGCCGCCCCAGAGCGTTCCAGCAGCGAAAATACCTCTTCTGTGTGCCAGCTTGGGTGTCGGAATTCAACAGCTACTTTGATCCAGGGGGGTACCTGTTCTAGAAAGTAGGCTAGGCGGGCCGAGTCGCAGCCGAACTGGGGAGGAAGCTGGACGAGCAGAATACCCAGTCGTGAACCCAGGCTTTGAAGTCCCTCGCTCATCCGTTCCAACCACTGTTCTGGCGAGTAAAGACGCTTGGAGTGCGTTAGACCGCGGGGCGCTTTTACGGTCATGAGAAATCCTTGGGGGAGGCGCTCTCGCCAGGAACGCGAAGGTAGTGTTTGGTGGCCAGCGGTAGTAGGTGCTATTAACTTCGACGCTTTGATAGTGCTGGATATAGCAATCGAGCCTAGAGCGAGGCGGTAGTTGGTGGGGATAAAGCACACCTTCCCAATGGTCGTAACTCCAACCTGAAGTGCCAATATGAACACTCATCGCCTTTTGACTCCAATGCAGATTGTGTTTGTGTTTGAATTTAAGTTTAGTCGGCCCGCATCGCTACCGCACTCTATCAATCAGGTGACAATAGAGAGAGCAAGTTGAACTCTTAAGGACTCTTTTAAACGCTGAGCCTGACTTTACTGCTTTGGGCGATCGTCTCAGGCTTTTCTATGTTGAAGGAGTGAGGAAAGTAATAGGAGCTTGAGCTGCAAAGACCCAACCGCGATCGCCACCAACACCCCGATTTTTGGGAAACTAAAACCGAACCCAAAACCCAACACGCCCGCCATTCCCACAATCAAGCGAGTGCCGTCCCGGGGATGATGTTCGCTCCATTACTTGCAATGGGTTTTCGCTCCCGTGGTTACGACCATTAATACTTTCCCCCTGCACTCAGAAGAGTGGTTGATGTTGTTACCCTGATTTATGTTCAGGGCAGCATTGAAATTCCAAGAGTTCGGTGTGAAATCCTCTCAAGCGCTTACCAACTCAACTAACCCGCCAAACTCAGGTGGTTAGCGCTATCACGCCCGCGATCGGCTTTCCCATCGGGGAACTCCTTACAACGATGGCACGATTACGAGGTGGAGTACGTTCGATAAGTGCTATTGGCATACCGAACTCAAACACTTGATTGAAGATACTTTGGGCGTACCTGCACGGTATCTCAAACGGTAAGCGAACTATGCACCTGGGCAACGCTACAAACGAATGCTAATTGGATGCTGTGCGGGCGATCGAACGCAGGGACTGACTTCGCATCAACGAACCGAGATTGCTTCGGATTGAAGCTATAATTGATGGGATGAATTGAGGATGCAGCCTTGAATAAAGTTATCGTGTTGAAAGATTGGGTACCGGCTTGGGTCAGAGATTCTTACCTAACTAAAGAAGAAATTGACGCCTTCACTGAAGAGTACCACCGAACTCACTTAAAGCAAGAGGAAGTCGAGAGTGCGTCGGATAATCAAGCGCTTTTGGTCGAAAAAGCTTTGACAAAGTTGGAATCTCTCGACCGAGATAGTTTGCAAAAGTGGTTGCACCGCATTCCGGCTGAATTGTTAGTTGAATTAATGGAAAAAGGGAATTAATAAAATTCCACAAAGCTGACTCCAAATTGTACTCCTAACATTTGAAATGTGGGAATATAGTGTAAATATACTAAATTCAGGAGAATCCGATCGGATCTCTCTAGTTTAGGTGGGCGACTACCTCTGCTTTTTATGTTAATTGTTTTTTTCTGGTTATGCAGATTTTCAGCATTAGTAATTAGCCGTTTGAGTGAGTCATAGCCTAGACCCAATAGCCTCGTTCTGAGGGATTTTTTTCTGTGTCCGAAATTGACTCATGAAAGTTAAGGGAAAATTCTCTGATAATATGGAAGCGATGGCTCCGCCCCGGCTTACGCCTACGCACTCCTAGTTTCTTTGTTGGAGATGTCTAATAGGCAAAGCGCAGATGCAACACCGATAATTTCCAGATAGGAGAGCTAATTCCTGCCATTCAAATCTAATGACTGATGACTAATGACTAAAAGGACACAACAATAATGTTGTGTCCCTACGAATTTTTGCCAAATCTTGCTTTGAGACAGTCATTAGTCATCAGTTATTAATCAACTAATAACTCGTGACTAACCACTAATCAGTTGTACTAACGTGGTCGATTCTCTCTAATTGCCAGAGAATTTGGTTGCCTTCGCGCCGCACCCGCGAAACTACCCAATTTCGCCAAACCCAGTTGTCTCCACGACTGGTGACAGCGCTGGCATTTACATCCATCAAATCAGCCAGTTCAGAACTGGTAATCAAGTAGCCTTTCGTCGCAACCTCGTCGGCGATGTGCAACGTTTCGATCAGATTGCGGAGTTCCTGAACCCTCACCTCGCGGGGCAAGTTCTCCAGGGTATCGGCATTTGAATCCATCATGGTAGAGTTGGAGATCGGAAGGTCAGAAGTTATGACATAGGATTCTATCGTTTTGTTACCAGTTGTGTCCGTTTCTTCCCAAACAATTGTGTTTTCCGAACCTAGGGGCAGTGTCGCCACGCCGGCAAAAGTGCCCGCCTGAGTCTCGCCGGCAGTTGGTTTCTGCTGTTGCAGTTCGGGAGTGAGATTGTGGGAGAAGCTGCGGGCGATTTCATCGCACCTGTCGTTGTAGAAGTCGCCGGAGTGACCGCGGACGTGTTCCCACTTGACTATCCGGGAATTCAGCTTGTCTAGCAAGTGCCAGAGGTCTTGGTTGACGACATCTTTCCCGGTTGAGGTTTTCCAGCCTTTATTTTTCCAGCCTTGAATCCATTTGGTGATGCCGTTTTTAACGTATTCGCTGTCCGTGTAAAGGGTGACTGGTTCGGTTTGACCGGAATTGGCAAAAAATTCGAGGGCAGCGACGGCAGCCTGCATTTCCATGCGGTTGTTGGTGGTTTGGGGGTCTGCACCTCCGAGTTCGTGACAGTTACCGTCGGCGAAGCAAACTACTGCACCCCAGCCGCCGGGGCCCGGGTTGCCGGAACAAGCGCCGTCTGTGTACAAGCTTTTGATTTGGGGAATTGTCATGAGCGAATTAATTTGTCATTTAGAGGTAAGTTGTTGGCGGGTGCGATAATTGAGGGGAATAGCGATAGTTTTACTTGCTACCATGAAAAACGCCAACTTAAAGATTAAAAAGGTCGGGCTATTTATTTGTCCTTTTTCTTTGTTAATTTTTAATACTTTCGCGCAAGCACAGCCAATAGTGCCTGCTGCTGACGGTACGGGTACTGCTGTCACCCGCAGCGGCAACCGTTACGATATCAACGGCGGCAGTTTGTCGGGAGACGGGGCGAATCTTTTTCACAGTTTTGGGCAGTTCGGCTTGAATGAGGGTCAAATTGCTAATTTTCTGACTAATTCGGCTATTCAAAATATATTAGCTCGAATTGCTGGCGGGGACGCTTCTGTAATTAACGGTTTAATTACTGTCACGGGAGGCAATTCTAATCTTTTTTTAATTAATCCTGCGGGGATTGTGTTTGGCCCGAACGCGAGTTTGAATGTGCCGGCGGCTTTTACTGCGACTACTGCGAATGGTGTCGGTTTTGGTTCTAATTGGTTTAATGCTGCGGGTACAAATAATTTTAGCGCCTTGGTTGGTACGCCAAATGCTTTTTATTTTGGTGCGGCTGTACCGGGCAGTATTGTTAATGCTGGTAATTTAGCTGTGAGTCCGGGGCAAAATTTGGCTTTGCTTGGCGGTACGGTTGTTAGTACGGGGCAGTTGTCGGCCCCGGGCGGGCAAATTACTGTTGCTGCGGTTCGGGACTCTCAGGTTTTGCGCATTAGTCAACCGGGGCATTTGTTGAGTTTGGAAATACCAACTGGCGGGAATTTGGGCAAGTCTCAACAGACTTTGAATCCTGTTTCTTTGCCGCAGTTGCTGACAGGTACGGGTCAAAATCAGGCGGCGGGTGTTGCGGTTGCGGATGACGGTTCTGTGCGGCTTGTGGGTTCTGGTTTGCAGGTGAATTCTGGGGATGTGGCGATTTCTGCTAATATTTCTGGGCTTGGGCAGTTGAATGCGGGAAGTGCGAATTTATGGGCGGCGGGAAATCTCACGTTAGCGGGCGCTAGGCTGCAAACTATGGGGGATTTGAGTTTGCTGGGCTCCGATGCGGTGCGGGTCAGGGACAGCGCCCAGAATCCTTTTTTGGCGCGGGCTGGGGGGAATTTATACATTCAGGGCGATCGCACTATTGATATTCTCACTCAAAACGCGATCGGCGGCTTGTCTCTTCCCGCACAATTCCAAAGCGGCGGGAATTTGAGTTTGGTTAGCAACGGTGTTATTTCGGGGGATTCTCACTTTGTTTCGGGGAGCAATTTTTCGGTGCGGAATCTGTCGGGAATGCCGGGAAATTTTGTGAGTTTATTTGACCCGATTATCAGTTCGGAAGGAGATGTTTTTTTGGGAGATTATACTGGTGTTTCGCTGAAAGTGGAGGCGAAGGGGAGTATTGTTGGCGAGGATATTACAATTACGGGTCCCGATATTTCATTGGGTAGTGGAAATGTGAGTGCCGACGATCCGGATATTGCTATTTTAACAAGCAGTCCGGCTTTAATTCTCCGGGCTGGAGTGGCAAATCTGGCAAATCCTGCTAATCCTGGTACTGACAGTTTAGGTGAAGATGCAATATTTATAGATTCATTATTATCGAGCAATTTGATTTCTGTTGACAATATTTCTGCAGGCGGGCCGGTGATTTTTTCAGCGCTGGGAAATATCGTAACTAGAGATATTAACGGCGGTCGAATTAGTCTCGAAAGCAGGGAAGGGGAAGTGATAGTGGGGGGCAGATTGATATCCAACTCGACTATTAATATTCAAGCTCTCAACAATATTATATTGACAAATAACATTTCTCGTGCTGATATCAACGGCAGTATTAGTCTGAATACTCTTGGGGGCAATATAGAAACGAGGTCGATCGATACTGGGACTTCCGGGGCGATCGAACTCAGAGCTTCTGGCAATGTGAATTTTGGGAATTTGCAGGGATCTAATGTTGATATTGTCAGTAGCTCCGGGGAACTGGGAGTTTTGAGCGATCCGAATATTATAGTCTTCAATACTGCACCAGTCAATATTACAGCAAGTGAAAATATCAGTTTGACAGCTTTTAGGGACTTAACGGTAGGCAATCTCAACGCTGCGACTGTCAATGCTAGCAGCAGTACGGGGAGTGTCAGCACGGGAGCGATCGATACTACCGGAGATGTGATAATTTTAGCCCAACAGCTAATCAACACAGGGATAATAACTGTTAATCCTGCCGCCACAAATCCAGTTAATCCGATTCCCACAGTAAATCTGGACGCCCAAACTAATATTAATGTTGTATCGATCGACGCTGGTACTGGCACTATTGCTTTGAGAGCATCCAACGACTTAAAGGCAGGGAGTTTGCAAGGGGGAACAGTTACAGTCAATAGCGATCGGGGAACAATTGCGCTCGGCAATACTACATCAATTGGGAATATTAATGCCATAGCTTCTGAAAATGTAAGTTCAGGGAATTTGCTAGGAACAAGAGTTAATGTAAATAGCACTTCGGGAAGTATTGATATTGTCCGGGCCACCGCAACAGAAAATACCGTGAATTTGACAGCTTCGGGCAATGTAAATTCAGGAGAGTTGCGGGGAGTGGGAGTTGATGTCACTAGCAATTCGGGAAATATTAATATTGGCGGCAATACGGACGCCACAACAGGAAATGTCAATTTGACAGCTTCGGGCAATGTAAATTCAGGAGAGTTGCGGGGAGTTGGAGTTGATGTCACTAGCAGGGGAACTGTCAGCACTGGCAATATAAGTGCTTCCGAAAGAGTTGGAATTTTAGCCGGAAACGAAATCGCAATTGGGCAAATAAATGTTAATCCTGTTGTTAGGGTCGATGGAACTCCGACAGTCACTCTTAATGCCCAAAATGATATCAGTGTGGCATCCATAAATGCTCCGGGCGGTAACGTTAATATAGAAACTGCCGGTTTAGTTCGAGTAACTGATACTTTCATCAACCGAAACGGCACTCGAGTTAGCATCTCGACTGTTAGTGGCGATCGGGCCGGATCGGTGACGATTCGCCACGGCGGCAGTAATAGAAACCCGCCGATACCTTTTGTGGAAGGAGATGCAACAACTAACGGTAGTGCTGGGGCGATCGATGGCGTTGTCGATATTAATCCACCT
>NZ_JAUBTO010000082.1:19532-36833 GCF_036702495.1 Microcoleus sp. C2D2
CCTCCAATTAATCCACCTCCTCCAATTAATCCACCTCCTCCAATTAATCCACCTCCTCCAATTAATCCACCTCCTCCAATTAATCCACCTCCTCCCAATTCCCAGGGAACATTATTAACAGAGAAACTGCCATTAAATAGAACGCGATCGCTTTTCCCCGATCCCAACCAACCCCTTACCCCCGAACAGCTGCAGAACCAAAACAGAATATCGCGAGATATAGGAAAACCCGGAGAAAGGATGCCGCCCGAAAGAATCCAATCTCCCAGAGGACTGAGAAATTTCATCAATTTAAGAATCAAAGATTCAGTTATTCAGTCAGAATTTCGCAGTGACATCGACAGGAACTTGGAGGCCGGCAATATATCGGCCGCTATGTCTCTCCTGGACAAATCTTTCAGCCAAGAATTCCTGGAATATTTCGGCAGTAACATCACCGAGGAGTCGATCTCCCCGGAGGAAATCAAAACAAAGTTAGCATCCATCGGCGCAGAAACGCGCACGAAACCCAGCTTAATTTATCTGTTCTCGCAGCCGGAAAAATTAAATTTAGTTTTAATAACTTCTTGCGGTGACATGGTTTACAAAAGCGTGCCGTCAGCGAACCGGGAAGAACTGCTGAAAGTTGTAAGTGAGTTCAGGAATGAGATAACTAAACCGGGCGTGCGGACTACTACGAGTTATCTACCATCTTCTCAACAGCTTTATAAGTGGATGATTGCGCCTTTAAAGGACAGTTTGAAAAAGTGCGAAACCGATACTATTTCCTTTGTTGTCGATCGGGGTTTGAGAGGTATGCCCTTTGCTGCTTTGCACGACGGACAGCAATTTTTGGTGGAAAAGTACAGTCTCAGCCTCATGCCCAGCATGAATTTAACAGATACTGGCTACGTCGATATCAGAAATTCTCAAGTTTTAGCAATGGGTGCGTCGCAATTTTTCGAGTTGAATCCTTTGCCTGCGGTTCCTGCTGAAATAGCGGCTATTTCCAGAGAGTGGCAGGGAGTTAGTTTTCTGAATGAGAATTTCACTTTGGATAATTTGAAGCGACAGCATCAAAGCCGGCCTTTTGGGGTTATTCACTTAGCTACTCACGGCGAATTTCGACCGGGAGTACCGAATAATTCTTTTATTCAGTTCTGGGATAGTCGGCTGCGACTGAATCAATTGGGAGATTTGAGATTGAATGATCCGCCGGTGAATCTGTTAGTTTTAAGTGCTTGTCGGACTGCGGTGGGAGATGCACAGGCGGAGTTGGGTTTTGGGGGGTTGGCGCTGCAAGCGGGGGTGCAAACGGCTGTGGGGAGTTTGTGGTACGTTTCAGATGAAGGTACTTTGGGATTGATGAGTGAGTTTTACCAGCAGTTGAAGACGGCGGGAATTAAGGGGGCGGCGCTGCGACAAGCGCAAATTGCGATGTTGCGGGGAGACGTGCGTTTGGAGGGCGGCAGATTGCGGGGTTCGAGTCGGGGTGAGGGGGTGGATTTGCCGGCTTCGCTGCAAGGGTTTGCGGATTTAAAGTTGTCGCATCCTTATTATTGGTCGGCTTTTGTGATGATTGGCAGTCCTTGGTGATTGGTGATTGGCGATTGGTAATTGGGAATATCGGGTAGAGTTCGCCCCGATTTTTTCCCAATACGTTAATGCTCTATTGTATAGCAAAGTGTGATTGAGCTATTGGTTTCTGCCAGACATAGAACGCATCGACTGTACAGAATTCCTCATCAGAATACTCGCTTAATTGGCTTCTAATGTCGCTAGTCAAGTCTTGTTCGGAACCGTAAGATTCGAGAAATTCCTCGCACCCTTTGGCTTCTTGTTCAAAAAGCGATCGCCGCGCTCGAGGGCCGCCACTCATTCAAATACGAACTTGGTTGGATCGAATAGCTAGTTGATGCGCGCAGATGCGCCCAGAAAGGCAGCGGAAAACCAGTAAAAGCGCGGAGGTCGTGATGTCCGCTATTTGAGGTGTATAATTGAATGCCGATGTACAATACTCCCCCGGGGCGCAGCGATTGAATCGCATTTTGTAGAGCAATTTTAGGCTCGCTCAAATGCTCGAAAGTTGACCAAGAAACTACGATATTGTAAGCTTCCGACTTGGGAATTGCATGGCAGATATCTCCTTGGATAAAAGTAGGTGTGGGCAAGTTGGTAATTCCGAGTGCTTTTTCCCAAGCGACCTGTTTTGCCCTATCTACCAGTAGCAGCTTGCGTCCAACAGTTTTCCCCAATCGCCCGAACCCATTCTCTTGGAACATTCGCAGATAACTTCCCAGATCAAAACCGCAAGGAATCACATCTAGATCCATAGCAGTGACTTGGTTATTGATTCCTTCACAGCCAGCGCGTTCCATCTGCTGTCCACCGCCTATTTCCAGGATGTCGAGTGGACGAACGGGTTTGCCGAGGCATCGAGCAATCCGCTGTTCGTCTCGGTGAATGCGCTACGCCGGGCAACAGCTACGGCTTTATCGGCTTTATTTCGCTCGCGCAGTGCGTGTACCACCTCTGTGAAGGCGTTTATTACTCCAAAAGTTGCATAAGTTTGGAGATTGTGCGGTTCTGACATCAAAATTTTCTCCCATAACTAGACTTAGACTTCAGCAAGTGTAGCTCCCTACTGATGGAATTCGGGAAAAATCTGGAGAGCGATCGAGATTTTTCCCAATCAAGTCTTTTAGTTACTGTCACTCTTCCATACTTGGCGTTGAACCAATATCTAAAATGTGAAACCAATCTTCGATATCGATGGTTAGGACATTTTCTCAACTGGTTTTTGGGAGCTTTGCTGAGGGGTGTAACATATTTTTTTTCCTGCTTGTAAGTTTACCAATCTGTAAAAGGGTTTTGATAAATGTTTATTTTCTGTTTTAAAGCCAGCCCGAAAAAAGGTGGATCGTTGATTAAATAGCGTTTCCAAAGTCGTCGGGGTTCACTTAACAATCTATAGGGAGTTTCAAGTCCGGCATTACTCATCCATTCCGGCGCTCTTTTCTTATGACCAGCTTCAAAGTCAATTGCGGCACCTATGGCTAAAAATATTTTGACGCTGTTCAGCTTTTCTTTATATTTAATAATCCATTTTTCTTGCTTGGGTGCACCAACCCCTACTGCTAATACGTTCGCTCCAGATTTTTCAATTAAATCAACTATCCGAGAACATTCTTCTTCTTTTTTTTCAAATCCAAAGGATGGCGAATGTGCCCCAACTACAATCTCTCTTCCCACTTTGAAGTTAATATTTTCCTGAGCTTTTTTAGCGACTCCGGGCGCCGCTCCTAGCAAAAACATTTTGATATTTGGGTTGTTTTTATGATACTCACAGAATGTTGGTAAAAGATCGGAACCTGAGATTTTTTCTTTAAGGGGTGTTCCTAAAAACTGCAAGGAATACATTAATATTTGTCCATCACAAACTCTGTAGTCTGCCATTTTATAAGCATTGTAGAACTCTCGATTTTTTTGCAGGATCATTAGGTGATCTATATTTGGGGTAAAAACAATACCACCTCTTTCGTCAAGTTGCTGCAACAGTTCTCCTGTAGATAAATTATCAATAAAAATATTGAGAACTTTAACTTTTTCCATTTGTGCCGGTAAATAAAAAGATGTAAATATCAAGAAACTTACTTGAATATTTTTTGGTTTTTCAATTATTTTAAAATAATTGCTCCTTAAGTTTCTATGCCAACATTATACACCCTTACTGTCAGTAATAGCATCCGCCATCGCCAAGCTTCATCAAATCTTTAAAATAATATTAGGGATAGTTATCTATAAATTATACTTACAATTAGTTTAACTTATAAATAATTTAAAGGACATGGTTCCGCCATTAAGTTTGGGTCACATTCTGTCAGTGTAAATAATCTTTAATATCATTTTTGTCAAGATATTACAAAGTTTCCATAACTTAAACGTATATAATTTGGGCATCGATCGCAGAATTTGCTTCATCAAATCTTTAAAAAAGATCGGTACAAATAGTTGGTGGGGATCGGAAAATTATCAAAAGTTAGATTGTGAAGACTTATGTAGTAAAGGATGCTGCATAGGTCCTAATTGTGATAAATTTGCCAGCATTCTCACCCGATCGCCCTTTTGACTATTTTTTAGGTGGAGTCCAACACCAAACGATCGCACCCGCGATGATACCGATGGCGCAACTCAGAAAAAACGAGAATGCAAACGGATGCCACTCGATTATAACTGGGATTTGATGGCCTTTTACTGTCTCAAAGAGTTTGTCTGTGCCGCTGGATGCTGCGATACCACCGGCTGCTAAACCTATGCCGATGGCCCCAATTTTTCTTTCTAGGCGATCGGATCGCTTTTTCTCTGCTTGCTCGCTTTCGCGGAGTTCGATTTGGTTCTCGCGATCGATCCGGGCTTGTTCTATTTCTACTATCCCTCGAATTGAGGCGATCGCCTGTTCGATTAAACTCGTTCCGTGTCGGAAATATCCTAAGTTCGCCGCAATTTGCGATCGGATATAAGGCGCACTTTTTATACTGAAGCGATTTAATATAGATAGTTCTTCCTCGTCGCTTTCAATCTTAACACATATTTTTTGCAAATTCTCACTGTAATTGTAAAGATTTATCGCAATTGTATTATCAAACTCTTCGAGTTTCCGCAGCAGGCGAGTATAAGTTACAGCTTTGCTAAAGAGTTGCTTTAACTGTTCCTGCAATTCCAGCAATTGAGAGGCAGTTAATACAGTTCCTCGCGCAAATTGCTGCTGCAAATTATCCATATTTTTCTCAATGGTGCGAAATTCTGAATCAAGTTCATGGTAAATCTGGCGGCTGTCTTGAAAAGCTTTGATGATTTTGTTGCGGTGAAATAATAGCTTAAATATTTCATGTTGGCAAGTGTTAAAATCTGCGTCGGTTTTTTCGTCGCAAAGCAGCCAGACAAGCACGTGGCGATAATTGGCAATATCGCTAACTGAACCGTATTCAAAAATCGGGCTACCAAATAGTTTACCCGATCGATAGAATGGAGGGGGAGAATCACCGGAGAATAAATTATCGCGGCATTTATCGGCGAGGGGTTTGAGGGAATCTAAGTTATCGGGTGGGGTTTGGGTAAGCCATGCGGTAATTATCAGAGTTTGCCCTAAAAAGTGGTCATCGCCGCCGATCAGTAAGGCTTGATTTGGGTAAAATTTCTTGATGAAACTTACCTTTATATTATCGGCGCTGCCATCTTCCCGACAACCTATATTTAAGCATAAACCATAACTATCGTCAATTCGGATCGGTTGCACAAAACCTTCGATCAGCGGGTTGCGGGTGCTAAAGTGGAGGGGAGTATTTGAAAGTAAATCCTGGAAGTAGCTGTGAGAGTTTGCTGGGAAAACTAGATGCGGTGTTAGTCTTTCATAGGTATAGGTAACTTTTGCCATAATCTTGTCGCATTGTTGCCACAGAGGATTATCGCGGCCCTGGCTGTCATTGTACAGTTGGAAAGCGTATAAGTAAACGTTGGGTGCAGAAATGCGATCGTTCATGTTAAATTTCTATTTATAGAAGTATAGCCTTTCGAGCTCTCATATGAGGTACTCATGGGCATAGGGCATAGGGCATAGGCCTCCGTGGGCATAGGGCATAGGCCTCCGTGGGCATAGGGCATACCTCACTTTTTTGAGAACCGCTATAGGTGCAAGTAAGCGTGAATTAGTGTCAATTTAAACCGAGAAGCTGGTTAACTATTAATTCCGTTTAAACCCAGATAGCGCCAGGTAATTAATTCCCGGACTAATAGCTAAAGTCCTCATAGCGAGGACTAATTAATGAGTTCTTCAGTCCTATTGTTCAACAAATATTTTGGGGTTCTTTTCAAATACTTCTAGGAAGCCTGCGATAAATTCTTCGTCTGTCATTGCTAATTTTTCCTTTACTTAAATTCAGCCGGGGCGGGTTTATGAGATTATTGATTTGAGGGAATTATGGTTGGTAAAACCCGCCCCTACAAAAATTATATCTATTTAACCTGAGATTTTACACCATTTTCAACAAACCTGTAGAGAGCGATTGAAATCAAAGCTGGAAATCGCTACTACACAAACTATCGTCCCAACAGAGGGGGACTAAGAGAATTCATAAAATAAATTAGTGATAAAGTTTCCAGCATTCTCGCGCAATTTCCCAGTCTTCCTGCGTGTGAATTACCAAAACTCTGGCCGCTGAATCCACTGCGGCAATATCTTCATCAACTGGCGAGTGTTGATTCTTTTCCCCATCCAATTTCAAACCGAGAAACCCAAAAGCTTCGCAAGCTGCAGCCCGCACAACAGCGGAATTTTCCCCGACTCCCGCCGTAAAAATCAAAGCATCCAATCCTCCCAAACTCGCCAGCATCGCCCCAATTCCGGCGCGCAAACGGTGAATGTAAATATCCAAAGCAAGTTGAGCTCTTTCATTACCTTGGGTAATGGCTTCTCCAATCTGCCGCATATCGCTAGATACCCCAGAAATCCCTTTTAAACCAGAATTACGATTGAGAATATTGTCAAGTTTTTCAGAAGTTAAGTCCGATCGCCTTAACAAATGAATTATAATCCCAGGATCGATCGCACCCGATCGACTTCCCATCATCAAACCATCCAAAGGAGTAAAACCCATCGTCGTGTCAACACTCCAGCCCCCGCGAATCGCCGCCAGAGAACATCCGTTGCCCAAATGACAGCTAATCAGCCGCAAATGGGTCAAATCGCGGTTGAGAATTTGAGCCGCCCTGCGCGCGCAATATTGATGGCTAATGCCGTGAAAACCGTAGCGGCGAATCCCGTCTTCCAGCCATTCGTAGGGGCCGGGATAAACAAAGGCAGCGGGCGGCAATTGCGCGTGAAAAGCTGTATCAAATACTGCTACTTGCGGCCGATTTGGGAGGATTTTTTCCAGGGCTTCGATGCCTTCGAGGTTGACGGGATTGTGTACGGGGGCGAAAACCGATAAACGGGCGATCGCTTCTTTAACATACGGCGAAATTAACGTACTTTGCTGATAGTCTTGTCCGCCATGTACGACGCGGTGACCGACAATATCAATTTCGTTTAAACTATTAATAACTTGAGTTTTCCCCTGCCACAGAGTCTCCAGCATTCGAGAAATGGCGGCTTCGCGAGAGTCTGAGGCGAGTTCTTCCTCCTGTTCAGTTCCCGAGGCAGTTTCGACTTTCAACTGCGCCACACCTTGGCGGTGATTCCAGTCAATTTGCGCTTCCCAGACGGGTTGCGGCGGGCGATCGGGCAGGACATCGTTTAAGTCGTAAAGACAGCTCTTTTGACTGCTAGAACCCGCATTTAACACCAGTATTTTCATGGTTTATTATGTCCTGTTGATATCGTTTCCGGTTGCATGGGAATGATAAAGCCAAGGTCAATAATTCCACATTCCCCGACTCCCGACTCCCCACTCCCCACTCCCCATCATTCCGGTGTAACCGGAATTGATATGATTCGTTCTTTCGATCGCTAGGCGATTGAAATCGCGTTTTGTCAAACTTTCGTCCCAGCAGAGGGGGACTAAAAAATCTTGAGATCGGGGAAAATTATTAAGAAAAATTTCAAAAAATTAACTATTAATGCAATCTGTAGCTAACAGTTGCATTTTTTTGATATATCTTCTATGCAGATTTTCATTTACTAAAGTTTAAGGAGCCGATCGATGTTTACACCAATTTTACTTGCCGCTGTCGCCAGAACCGTAGAGTGGAACCCCACGTTCGGTTTGATTATGATTCTTTGCAATATTTTAGCTATTGCGATCGGCAAATCAACCATCCAAAATCCTCACACAGGCCCAGCCGCGCCCTCATCGGGTTTGGTCGGCGGCTTGAGTTTGGGTGCACTTGTGGGAAGTCTCTGCTTCGGTCATATTTTGGGAACGGGTACGATTTTAGGATTGTCTTACATCGGTGCGATTTAGTTTCAGACGCTCCGGGTGCGCAGTGTGCGCACCTTACCCGCAATTTCAAGTACCCGGTAAATTGCGGAGAGTTTCATCCATGTACGATCGATCGCCCAAAACCTCCAGCAGCGGCCCGCGCACGTCAAACTTGACAATACTCACAGAAGCTGCTAAAGCGCCAATGCGATAGCGATAACGTCCCAAATCAATCCCCAACAAACTGCACAGAATAATTCTAATAGTCGCTTTGTGCGAGACAACCAAAACATTACCGCTTTTGTACTTTTCCTCAATTTCTGCGATAACTAAGGACGATCGGCTAGCAATTTCCACGGAAGTTTCGCCGCCGTTTGGTGCATTCCAAGCAGGTTCAGTCAGCCAATTAATATAATTTTCTTCGTATTCTTTTTTGACGAATTCTACTGTTTTGCCTTCCCACTCACCGTACTTAATTTCCCTCAGTCCGTCGCGAAGCTGCATTTCAATTCCCACAGCATCGCACAAAGGTTTTGCAGTAGCAATTGTGCGTTTCATCGGACTGACATAAACAGCATTCCAAGGCAATTTTGCGTAAGTGGCGGCAAACTGTTCTGCCATTTGAGAACCTTCGGGCGTTAATTCTGGGTCGATCGCGCCACAGAAACCGCCTGTTTTGCTGTAAGTCGTTTCACCGTGTCGTAGAAAGTAGATTTTTAAGCTCATGAGTTAATTGTGTGTGAATTTTACTATGTTAGCAAAAGAGTGTAAAAAACTCCTTCAAATCATCGAGTGCAGGATTATCCCAATTCCAAATATCTTTTTTGTGTTTCATAACATAATCAAACCCAGACATACTGCATTTCCTTCCAGCTTGTTGCTGTTCGTTATCTGAGCAAGTATCATACCTGAGATAGATGCTCACCCAAAATTTATCAAAACCTTTCTGGTTGATTTGCTGTCCCTGGCTTTCTATGCAAGTTTTCCAGCTATCCAAACAATCAGCATGAGGTGATTCTCTAGCCTTTATTGCCTTTAAAAGCGTTTCCAGTTCGCCTTTACCTCCAACATTTGTAAAGTAACAAGCCAATTTTGAATTTGTTCCATTATCTCCAGAAATATCGATAAATTGTTTAGTGCTTGACAAAGTTTCAGTTTCAGTTCCAAACCCATTTTTTATACAGTTGTTTACCAATCCCAGCCGCTCTTGCTCTGAATAGTTATCGATATCAATAATAATCCCTATTTTTTTTACCCCTTTTTTTGGAATCTCTGCTTTTAAATTTTTTAAAGCAGAGATTAACTTTGTTTCGTCCAAGCCGTCCAAACTTTTATAATCATCTATATAAATAGGTGATGCTACCTGGAGATCGCAGTTTAGTTTCTCAACCATTGCCTGCATGAAAAATTTATCATTTTTACTTTCTACTATGACAATATTACTCACCTCTCACTCCTTCTTGATGCTCAATGGCATAACTAAGAGTTTCCAAATCGCGCCGAATTCCGATTATTTGATCTGTTTTCCATTTCTTTGCCATTTCAAAATATGCGCTGCTGCATTCCTGATTTGGTTCTAAACCCACATCAGCAAATGCTTCAAGCATCTCTAAACTGTGAGTTGTAGCAAAAATCTGGGTATCCAGTTCAACCGCCAACCGAAATAACACTCTCCAAAAATTCCGCTGGTTTGTATGGTGAATGCCGTTTTCTATCTCATCGACTAGCAAGATTTTATGTTTATTAATGACTAATTTAAGCATAATATGTGCAACCCTATTCATTGCATCTCCAAACAATGATAAAGGCAAACGCTTCTCACCCTTTCTTCTCAAGTAAAGTGTGGGTTCCCCGATCGAAAAGCTTTCTACAGATTCGATCGCAGGGTCAAGAATTTGAAAAGCTTTCAAAACTTCGCTATCTTTGTCATCTAAACGCGCGTTATCGTATGCTTCTGTGAGTTCTCTTCCCGAAATCATGATAAAGGAGGGAACGATCGGTACTTGGCTAGCCGAAATGCGAAAATTCCTTAAATCTCCAGCAGGAACCTTTGTTGAAAACCAACTAGATAGGTCTTCTTGTCTCCTGGATTTTAAAATTAAACTAGATTGTAGTGAATTGATTTCTACCTGAATTTCTACTCGAATGGTCTGATTTTCTTTCTTGCCAACAATTACTATAGATCTATCTTTTTTTAGTGCATAAAATAAGTTATCCCAGGTTCTATTAGCCATGTATTCTATGGCTTCTGATGGCTCTCTTCTAAGCTCTCTTAGGATTGCTAGACTGCTAGCGTCTGGAGCAATATTCAGAAAAATTGCTTCTAGCAAGGCTGTCTTGCCTGCATTATTTTTACCGCCGATTAAATTGACTCTTTCAAACCCAGAAATTTTGATTTGCTCAAAGCACCTAAAATTTTGGATTTCTATTTCTTTAAGCATGACCGCCTCTTTTGAATGTACAAATTATAAACCACTGTTGATTTATGCTAAGATTAATTCTATCTTAGTTGTTTTACTTGAGCCGCAATAAGCAACGAACATCATGCAGAATATAGACCTCTTTGAAGTCATTGAACGCGATCCGACCAAGGTGAGTGGTGCATGGATATTTCGGGGAACGCGCGTACCTGTTGCCGCCTTTTTCGAGAACCTTAAAGATGGAGCCTCTATTGACCAGTTTCTCGAATGGTTTCCGGGAGTAACTCGCGTCCAAGTTGAGGTATTACTCGATCGCGCCCTAGCCTCGCGTCATTAACGCAGATGGCGCAAGCATGAAGATATTGTTCGACCAAGGTACGCCAGTACCGTTGCGCCGCTCGTTGCTGGATCATAAAGTAGATACTGTTTATGAACGTGGATGGTCAACATTAGCAAATGGCAATCTGCTCGACACAGCCGAACGCGAGGGGTATAATCTGCTGGTCACGACCGATCGCAGATTGCGTTATCAACAAAACCTGACAAGCCGACAAATTACTGTTGTGGTTTTGCGGTCTGCATCTTGGCCGCGCATTCAAAAACATCAAGACGAGATTCGGAACGCGATCGACACTATTGTTCCGGGCGCATACCTCGAAATTGAGATTGCTTGCTGAAGCTTTATTCTAATACAAATGGAATCCCGTAGGGACACGGCACTGCCGTGTCCTAATCCACGATCCTGTGCCGGACACGGCATTGCCGTGTCCCTACCCAGAATATCGCTATCCAGGCGCACCCGATCGCACAGTTTGTTGTGCAGTCGCCGCCGGATCCTTCGTTTCCTGCGGCGGTTCCGGCGAAACCGGGCCCGCGTGCGGCCACTTCCAGTCGCGGATTTCCGGCATATCATCCCCGTGCTCGGTGATATACTGCCTGTGCTCGATCAGCTTGTCACGGATAGCTTGTTTGCCGTAAGCTGCTACAGAACTCAGTTTCGGAACGCGATCGAGTACATCTGCAACCAAATGGAATCGATCGAGGTCATTAATCACCACCATATCAAACGGCGTAGTAGTCGTCCCCTCTTCCTTGTAACCCCGAACGTGAATATTCGGGTGATTCGTCCGGCGGTAAGCCAATCGGTGAATCAGCCAAGGATAGCCGTGAAAAGCAAAAATCACCGGCTTATCTTTCGTGAACAAACTATCAAAATCCTTGTCAGACAAACCGTGGGGATGTTCGCTAGCAGGCTGAAGAGTCATCAAATCCACCACATTAACCACCCGCACTTTTAAATCGGGATAATCTCGGCGGAGAATGTCAACAGCAGCCAAAGTTTCCAGCGTCGGAACATCACCCGCGCAAGCCATCACCACATCCGGTTCGCCGCCTTTATCATTGCTGGCCCACTCCCAAATACCGATGCCGGCCGTACAGTGTTTAATCGCAGCATCCATGTCCAAATACTGCAAGGCCGGCTGCTTCCCTGCAATAATCACGTTGACATAGTGGCGGCTGCGGAGACAGTGATCCGTTACAGACAGCAAAGTATTCGCATCCGGCGGCAAATAAACCCGCACAACCTCCGCCTTCTTGTTAATTACGTGGTCGATAAAACCCGGATCTTGGTGAGAAAAACCGTTGTGGTCTTGCCGCCAAACGTGAGAAGTTAGCAGGTAGTTGAGAGAGGCGATCGGTCGGCGCCAAGGAATATCGTTAGTAGTTTTCAACCACTTGGCGTGTTGGTTGAACATCGAATCGATGATGTGAATAAACGCCTCGTAACAAGAGAAAAAGCCGTGGCGTCCCGTCAGCAAATAGCCTTCCAGCCATCCCTGACATAGATGTTCGCTGAGGACTTCCATCACCCGGCCGTCGGGGGAGATGTGGTCGTCTTCGGGCAAAATTTCCCCCGCCCACATCCGATCCGTCACTTCAAACACCGGATCGAGGCGGTTTGAGGCCGTCTCGTCGGGCCCGACAATGCGGAAATTGGCGTTTTCCTGATTGAGTGTCATCACCTCTCGCAGGAAGCGGCCGGAAACGCGGGTTGCTTCTGCCATTACAGTGCCCGGTTTTTGCACGTCAACGGCGTAGTCTTCAAATTTCGGCATTTTCAAGTCTCGCAGCAGCAGGCCGCCGTTAGCGTGGGGATTTGCCCCCATCCGCCGATCGCCCTTGGGCGCGAGTTCTGCCAATTCGGGAATAAACTTGCCCTTTTCGTCGAAGAGTTCTTCCGGCTTATAGCTTTTCATCCAATCTTCCAGGAGTTGGACGTGTCCCGGCTTAGAAGCCATTTCCGAAAGTGGGACTTGGTGCGATCGCCAATAATCCTCAGTTTTCTTACCGTCAACTTCCTTGGGCCCCGTCCAGCCTTTGGGAGTTTTCATCACAATCATCGGCCACTGGGGGCGGCCGGAATAGCCCTCCGTCCGGGCTTTTTCCTGAATCGCCTTAATTTCGCCGATCGCAGTATCGAGAGTTGCAGCCATCAACTGGTGCATCGTTTCCGGGTCTGAACCTTCCACCCAATAAGGTTTGTAGCCGTAACCGACCATCAAACTTTCCAATTCCTCTTGCGGAATGCGGGCCAACAGGGTTGGATTGGCAATTTTGTAGCCGTTCAAGTGCAGAATCGGCAACACGGCCCCGTCCCGAACCGGGTTGAGAAACTTGTTAGAGTGCCAGCTAGCAGCCAGCGGGCCGGTTTCCGCTTCCCCGTCGCCGACAACGGCCGCCACAATCAAATCGGGATTGTCGAAGGCCGCCCCGTAAGCGTGGACGAGGGCGTAGCCGAGTTCGCCGCCTTCGTGAATCGAACCGGGGGTTTCCGGGGCGACGTGGCTGGGGATACCGCCGGGAAAGGAGAACTGTTTGAACAGCCGTTTGATACCTTCTTCATCTTCGGAAATGTTCGAGTAATATTCGCTGTAAGTTCCTTCGAGATAGGTGTTGGCGACCAAGCCCGGCCCGCCGTGTCCGGGGCCTGCGATGTAGATGGTGTTGAGGTCTTGGGCTTTGATGATGCGGTTGAGGTGAACGTAGATGAAGTTGAGGCCTGGAGTGGTGCCCCAATGTCCGAGGAGTCTCGGTTTGACGTGTTCGATTTTGAGGGGTTCTTTGAGTAGGGGGTTGTCGAGGAGATAGATTTGTCCGACGGATAGGTAGTTTGCCGCCCGCCAGTAGGCGTTCATTTTGTGTAGTTCTGAGTCGGAAAGCGGCTTTAATTGCGGAATCTCGGTTGTTCCTAGCATCATCAGCGATTGACTCCTGAGTTTTGGTTGTTTTGTAATGTGCGATCGAAAAGTGCGATCGATATTAATTTTTTATCGATGACATTTTGTATTTAACCTCCATGTCTTCCACGGAAACTATTGAATTCTAGCTCGTTTATGTCTCCATTAAAGTTTAAATCAATGTTAATTTCTGGCTAAACATCGCACAATTCTGAGGGCAGAAAGGATCCAAATCGCGGGGCTCAAGGAATTCTGCAATAGAAAATAGGATTTACACAAGAGTTTTTGTATGGTGTGCACTGCGTACCGATCCGTATATGTTGCGAGTCGTGGGATGTGTTGTGCAAGTCCCGCAAAAGATACTTCTCAAGGGAGAGGTCATAAGGATTTATAGGTGAGGTTAATTTTACTTTGTGCCTGCTGATGGCTGATACAAATTATCACAAAAAATACTACTCTAGGCAATATCCAAAGCTTTATGTCCTCAGTTATTCCCTATTCTTTTATCTCAAATATAAAATGGTATGACTCGTTTTGGGTTAAAGTTTTTTAGGTTCGTTTAAGCTCAGGGTAAAATGGTGAGCAATTTTTATAATGAGAGAGTTTTAGCCTGAAGTTAAAAAGATATAGCAATGCTATTTCATTTGTGGAAGGGCTTTTTTTTTATGAACCGCAGAGGGCGCAGAGGGCGCAGAGGAAGAGAGGGGAGAGAAAGGATTTACGTATAATAGCAAATACATATCTGGGATTGATTGGGGAGTCAGGTAGAATACACTATCTTTTGGGCTTTGTCAAGCTCTGAACGAGAAAAATATTCAAATTTTCCCGCTCGATTGTGCTGCTGATGCGAGTAAATGTTTGGGCTTATGTTGAAGCTTATCCTGACGAAATTGATTCAGCAATTCGAGGGCAAGACGAGGCAGACGAAATTTTATATACACCTGAAAATAAACCTATGGCGCGTATTCTATGCAGGCGAACGCTTTCCCCGACAAGTCGTCCAGGAATTTAAAATTTGACATCCTCTCAGGCGATCGCACTATAATAGCGAATACATACATATAGCCTTTCTCAGTAACATGAGGTGCTCATAGGGCATAGGGCATGGGCATAGGAAGGCTCCCGCATACCTCACAACGCTTGAGAACCGCTATATTTCATAAATACCAAAATTTATATGACTATCAAAGAATTAGAAGCGCAACTTCTGGCCTTAACGCCTACCGAGAAAGCTCAAATCATCCAATTATTAACCCAAAACTTAGCCAACACCTGGCAAGGAATTAGCAAAACTCCCGGTGTCTGCGGCGGTGATGCTTGTATCAGAAACACTCGCATTCCTGTTTGGGTACTGGAAAGTTTTCGTCGTTTGGGCATGAACGAGTCTCGACTCTTAGATAACTATCCCACACTAACAGCTACTGATTTAGCAAATGCCTGGGCTTATGCGGCAGCTTTCCCCGATGAAATTGAAATAGCTATCCGCGAGAATGACGAGGATTAAGATGATGGCGCGTCTTTATGGTGACGAACAATTTCCCAGAGAGGTTGTAGAATTGCTGCGCGCTATGGGTCACAATATTTTGACAGTACAAGAAGCCGGAAAAGATAACCAAAAAATTCCTGACGAAGAAGTGTTAGCTTTTGCAGTCAGTGAAAACCGAGCTGTTTTAACTCTAAATCGCCGTCATTTTATTAGACTGCACAGCTTACAGTCTGACCGTGCTGGAATTATTGTCTGTAAGGCAGACCAGGACTTAGCAAGAATGGCGACTAACATTAATGAAGCTATTTCCTCACTTGCAACATTAACAGGTCAATTGATTCGAGTCTATCGTTCTGGACCGTCATCTATATCTTAAGCGATCGCCACAAAGTGAACTCAAGCAATCTCAACCCGAAAATCACTGCATCGGTTTGATTGCTGGCTAGATGCCATCGCCGATATTTCCCGCTGAAAAAACTTAGGAGGCGACTAAAACTGGACACTCTGAAATCCGGCAAACATTGGACACAGTTGGCTGGTGGGAAACGACTTGCAGTTCGTGAGGATAGCGGGGACGCGGGTCATTTTCTAACCAGATGGGCGGTACCATCATCACTTCATAGTAAGCGATCGTATGCAACACCCCTGGCTGCGACTTCAACTCCACTGTTAAGCCCGCTCGGTACTCAAATGCTTCTTCCCAGTCTAAGTTTTCATTGATACCCATAGCGATCGCGCCTCTTAATCTTGTTTCTTTTCTCAATTGTAGGCCACTACATAAAACATTGGGTACTTTCTGTTGCTTATGATACAATTTGTAACCTTATATATACGTTCCCTGACAATTGAACAGAGAGGAGCAATTGTCAATAAGTAAATAGGATGATTTGGCCGACGGGTGACAAGTAAGCCCAAAAGCTACGCTTGACAAGAGTTTGAGTTGATATGTCTTAAAAAAAATAGGGGCGATGGAACCGCGCAGACGTTTATGACACAAAGGAAGAGAACAGAATAGAATTTTAAGGACGGAAGTACAAACCTATTTTTGCCAGCTTGTCTAGTATTTTATAAATAAAGAAACTCGGTTTTTTTAATAAACCGGATTTCTGGATGAGTGAAAACTAAACTAATTTCACTGGGTTTTCTTCTTGGTCGCAGTCGCCGTCTTTTTAGCAAGCGAGATCCTGCTTCATTTCTTTTTGGCAGATCTCTAATACTCAAAGTAAAATATGGCATAATCTAAATATTAGTTTCATAGCTTTGCACCTATGACCGCCCAAATCACCCTAAATCTGCCAGATGAAGTCTATCACCAAGCAGAATTGCTAGCGCAGCAACGCCACCGCACCGTGAGTGAGATTCTAGTAGAAACTCTGGAAAATTTTCTCTTACCAACCGCTAAACCAGTCTCAGCACTGTCTGATTCAGAAGTAATCACTCAGACTCAACTCCGGCTGCAACCACTCCAAGAGCAACGATTGAGTGAATTGCTAGACCGCCAACAATCCGGTACGATCGCATATGTAGAACGCGATGAATTGCAGGCATTAATCCACATATATGAAACTCGACTATTGCGACAAGCTCAAGCCTTAAATGAAGCTGTGCGGCGCGGCTTGCTCGAACCATTAAAAGGATAAGCAAAATGGCGATTTCCGAACAAGTGCGAGCCAGAGTTCGCGCACAAGCTCAAAACCGATGCGGTTATTGTCGCAGTTTAGAAAAGTATATTTTGGGAATACTGGAAATTGACCATATTATTCGTAAAGCGATTGGCGGTAGTGACGAGGAAGAAAATCTCTGGCTGGCTTGTAGTCTGTGCAATAATTACAAAGGAACCCAAACTGACGCATTCGATCGGGTCACGCAAAAGTACGTTAAGTTGTTTAATCCGCGCACTCAACAATGGTCACAAAATTTTGCTTGGAGTGAAGACGCTACAGAAATCATAGGACTTACAGCTTGCGGTCGCGCCACAGTCACAGCACTACAACTAAACAATAATATTGCTGTTACTGTCAGGCGTCAGTGGGTTAGTGCTGGATGGCATCCGCCCACAGACATTTCTCCTTAAAAGGTTTGAGAGTCACAAATGGTCGATCGCACATATGGCCTTTCTGGCAGATGAGGAGATTTTAGACCAGCGCGAGGTCAGGGATAGGGGGTTTGGGCATCAGAATAGCTATAAGGAATGAGAATTAAATAACTTCCACAAGTTTGTGGGATGGGCGTCCCGCCCGTCCAAAAAGGACGGGCGGGAC